>JAYTVF010000410.1:0-12470 GCA_043744155.1 Acidimicrobiia bacterium
CATGGCGTGCAACCTCTGCCTGATGGGCGCAGCCCGTTTCACTTTTCCCGTCAACGTCTGTCCCTGTGCGAGCCGCCGCACATGCACACGTCTATGTGCTTCGTTCCCGCTGGCACCGCGCGCCCCGCTGTTGGAGATCAGGTCGACGTGCAGCAGCCCCTCACGCGCGTGCACCCTGACCGCATCGTTCGGGTGTAGCTCGACCACGACCTTGGCATCGGTCAGTTCGTCGTCGTGGAGACGGAGGCCGACGTTCATGTCGAGGGAATCGTCGGACGTCGTTCTTCGGGCCGACGACTGGGCCCGGCAGAGAGGCCCGCCAGAGAGGCTCGCCTGCTACGGGCCGGTTTCACCAACTATTCTGCCGCCATGCCGACGATGTTTTCACCGCTGCGGCGGGCCGTGACCTGCTATCCCTCTGCCCAGGCCGTGGTGTGCGGTGACATCATGTTCACCTACCAAGAGACGTGGGAGCGGTGCCGTCGTCTCGTTGGTTTGCTCACTGCCTTCGGCCTAAAGCGGGGCGATCGCGTGGCGGTGGCGATGTCGAATTCGCACCAGTACCTCGAGCTCTACCAGACCATCCCCGGTATGGGTCTGGTCATCGTGCCACTCAATACCCGCCACGCCGAACCCGAGTTGCGGTATGCGCTGGAGGATTCGGGCACACGCGTGCTGTTCACTGATATGGCGGTTCCCGATGACATCGTCGAACGGGTCGTGCGCATGCCTGAGGAGTACGAATCGCTACTCGCCCATGCCACTGCGACCAATCCGCCTGCCGACGTTTCGGGTGTAGAGCTGGCCGGTCTCTTCTACACCGGGGGCACAACGGGTGCGGCCAAAGGTGTGATGCTCACCCACGACAATCTGCTCGCCAACGCCTTTCATCTCATGGCGGGATGGCCGATCACGTCGCAGACGCGGTGGATCGTGGCATCGCCACTCTTTCATGCCGCCGGATCCTTCGCCGTCGCGGCCATTGTCTTCAATGGCGGCTGTCAGGTCATGCTGCCGGCATTTTCGGCGGGGGGATTCCTCGACCTGGTGTCGGCTCACGGTGTGACCGACACCCTCCTCGTGCCGACGATGTTGGCGGCAGTGGCTGAGGAGCAATTGGTGCGCCCCCGTCCGGTCCCGTCGCTGCGCCGATTGGCCCACGGCGCGTCACCCGTAGCCTTGGAGGTGCTTCGTCGCACCTTGCTGGCCTTTCCCGAGTTGGAGTTGTTCCACCTCTACGGCGCCACCGAAACCGCTCCATTGGCAACGATGCTGGTGCATGAGGAGCGCGAACTCGATGGTCCCCGGGCCCGATCATGCGGTCGCGGCGTGGCGGGCGTCGACCTAGAGATTCGCAACGAAGACGATGCACTCTGCGCCCCCGGTGAGGTGGGAGAGGTCTGTATCCGAGGGAACAACGTGATGCAGGGCTACTGGAACAAACCCGAGCAGACGGACGCGGTGCTGCGCGACGGGTGGTATCGCTCGGGTGATCTTGGGTTTCTAGAACATGGCGGGTGCCTGTTCCTGGTTGATCGCCTGAAAGACATGATCGTGTCGGGAGCCGAGAATGTGTACTCCACCGAGGTGGAAGATGTGCTCTATCGACATCCGGGTGTACTTGAAGCGGCGGTGTTCGGCGTGCCAGACGAGCGCTGGGGCGAGGCGGTGCACGCGGTGGTCGTGCCCCGAACCGATGACCTCACGGCGGCCGAGTTGATCGCCCACTGCCGCCGGTTCATCGCCGGTTATAAGGTGCCCAAATCGATCGAGGTCACCAGTGTGCCGCTGCCGAAGTCGGGTGCAGGCAAGGTGCTCAAACGAGAACTACGCGAACCGTTCTGGGTCGGCCGCGACGGCTACATCGCGTAGCTCGCCGGGGCGATGCACACAACTTGCCCGGGGCGATGCACACAGCTCGCCGGGCCGATGTACACAACTTGCCCGGGCGATGCACACAACTTGCCCGGGCGATGCACACAGCTTGCCGGGCCGATGTACACAACTTGCCGGGGCGATGCACACAACCCTCTCGCGGGATGGCGAGAAAGTGCCCAAATGGTGCCGGAACGTCCGGGGTTGTGTGCATTGCGGCGCCAGGTTGTGTGCTACACCGATGCTGCTCTGCCCCGGGCGTGTTCGGAAAGATCTCGGGCGACGGTCCAAGGGTCTTGGAACGGGCCGAGGTGATCGAGATGAGGATATCGGATCAGGCGCCCGTTGCTCAGGCCCTCGGCGATCGGGGCACCCAGTTGGGCCGGGTTGGATCCGGGAACTTCGCGACCGATGGCGACGACGGTGGGCGTCGCGATGTGCTTCACCCGGTCGAATCTGAGATGGCGACCGGATTCAAAGATCACCGCTTCGTGCTCAGGTAAACAGCACAGCCGAATGCCGCCGTTCTCGGCGTCATCCACGAACGCATTGTCGACGTAGCTGGCGGCAAATCCCGCTCGCATCTCGTTAAAGGGGGGTCGGTCGGCGTATCGATAAAGCACTTCTGCTCGGGAGTCGAAGCGGGGGCGGCGACGGCGCGCTACTTGGGCCATGAAGTTCTGTCCGTCGGTCGTGACACCTTCGGGGAACGAGATCGGCTCATAGAGAAACAGAGAACGGAATCGGCCGGGTGCTGCGCTTTCGGCCAGAAGTAGCGCTGCAGCACCCATCGAGTGGCCAAACCCGTGCATTGGCCCGCCTCCGACAGAATGGGCGACGGCCAGGAGATCTTCGCCCATCCGATCCCAATTCAGATCGATGCCCGCTTGGCCAGCGGAGGCGCCGTGTCCACGGAAATCAAACGATATGACCCGAAAGTCAGTGGTGAGATGCTGGGCGAATTGTAGGTACATCGCACCACAAAATCCCGTGGCGTGAGCGATGAGCATTGTCTCTCCGCTGCCACCAAAGTCGTAGGCAGCGATCGAGCTGCCGTCGATGCTGGCTACGGTAAAGGTGGGTTCAAGGTGCACGATGTCAGCGTAACGGGCCGCTCGTAACGGCCTCTGGTACCGGGATCGCCTGCGGCCAGCGTGGAAGCCCAGTCGCCTCAGTGTCACACCGATGTTGGGTGAGAAAGACTTCTCGCGGTACGGCCTGACCGTAGCGGTAACCCTGCAGGTGGCTCACCGGGCGGCTGCGTAGCCACTGCTCGGTCGGCTCATCCTCGATGCCTTCGGCAACCACGGTGAAGCCCAACTGTTTGGCTAAGGCAATGACGGCATCGGCCACCGCGGCGCCCCGCACGGACGTCACTCGTTGCACCAGGCTCTTGTCCAGTTTGACGATTGTTGCGCCGCTTCGCTCGAGGTTCTGAAAGTTGGCGTGTCCGGTTCCGAAGTCATCGAGAGCGACCAGCACGCCATGGGCGGCGAGGCGATGCACGTTGCGAGCAAGCGACTGCCAACAATTGACCGCCTCGGCTTCAGTTATTTCGACTACAAGCCCATAGCCATCGCACCGGTGACGGGCGAGTTGATCCAGAACCCATTGCGCGAAGTGGGGCTCTTGTAGACGAACTGGCGCAAAGTTCACCCCCAGGTAGGTTTCTCGGCCGCCCGTCCGACACCGCAAGTCAGGCAGCATTTGCATGGCAGCCGACAGCGCCAGGCTATCGAGTCGGGTACGGGTGTGGGCGTCGACAAGAGCGAGAAAGTCATCCGGGCTGATCAGCCCCAACCGAGGGTGCCGCCAGCGCAAAAGCGCCTCGGCACCAACAAGCGAACCATCGAGCCGCACCAGCGGTTGGAAGTGCATCTCGAATTCATCACGACCGAATGCTTCGACAAAGTCGACAATCGGCGTCGGACCCGACAGTGGAGACGGGAGGAAGACGGTCTTCAAGTATCGGCGGAGATCGGACAAGAACCAGCGGAGTCCATGTCTTAGACGTACACGCACTCACCAAATTTAGCACTCTTCGTGACTATCCTAGGAATTCCATCGACAATTCTGAGGGTTATCATATGTTTATCGGCTTTTTGCACACGGCTGGCGTTCATGCCGCAACGTTCGAGAGTTTATTGCGACAGGCGGACCCATTGATGAGCGCTGTGCACCTCGTCGACCAATCGCTGCTTGACGAGGCGCGGGCGTCAGACGATGCGGCTCATCTACAAATTCGTGTCGCAACAGCGCTGCGGGCGCTCGCAACACTGGGTGCCGAACGCATCGTTTGCACCTGCTCGACGATTGGGGGCATCGCCGAAACGGTCGGTATCGAGGTCGGGCTCAGCGTCATTCGGGTGGACCGCCCCATGGCCCAACGGGCCGTCGCGCTCAACGGCGCTGTGCTGGTAGTCGCAACGCTGGAATCGACCATGGAGCCGACCCTCGCGCTGATCAACGACGAGGCATGTCGAGCCTCGGCCGCACTCGAGATCCATCACATTATCGTGGAAGGTGCGTGGGTGTCGTTTGAGGCAGGAGACATCGACTCCTACCACGACCGGATCGAGACGGCCGTGCGTCTCGCCTGCGAAGCCGGCGGTGTGGACCTGGTCGTGCTTGCGCAGGCGTCGATGGCGGGGGCGGTTGGCCGCTTGCACGACCTCGGCATACCCATCCTGGCCAGCCCAGCGTGTGCGATCGAATACGTTCTGGAACATTGAATTGGACGTTCTCGGCCACACATGGCGTGGCACCGATTGCCAGCCATGACCGATTGGGCTCGCTCACCTATGGCGGGGCACTGACAACCCACCTTGACCCACAGGCTTGCACCTACGGCTGCCGGTGCAGCCGACCGCTGATCGAGACCGCTGATCGAGCGGGCCGGCTGCCACCGCAGTGAATCAGTCGGCCAGGGTTGCCTCTGGTCGACCCTCGACGTTGAGCTTGGGGATGATCTTGTCGAGCCAGCGCGGGAACCACCAGTTGCGGTCACCCAACAGTTGCATGGTGGCTGGCACGAGGACGACACGCACGATGGTGGCGTCGATGAACACCGCAGTCGCCAATCCGACGCCCATGACCTTGATCGCCCGATCGCCCAGCGCGAAGCCCAGGAAGACGCACACCATGATGGCGGCGGCTGCTGTGATGACCCGAGCGGTCGATGCCAAACCCTCGACGACAGCCACGCCGTTGTCGTGCCCGTGGTCGTATTCCTCTCGGATGCGCGAAAGGAGGAAGACCTCGTAGTCCATCGAAAGGCCGAACACGATCGCGAACATCATCATGGGGATCCACGGTTCGATCGGACCAGCCTTGCCGACACCGAATACGGAGCCGAGCCATCCCCATTGGAATACCGCAACCACCAGGCCATAAGCGGCGCCGATGGATAACAGGTTCATGACCACGGCCTTGAGCGGCACCAAAAGACTGCGAAACACGGCCATCAAGAGCAGGAACGACAGCAGCAGGACGACCCCGATGAACAACGGCAGCCGCTCGCCGATGATTCCGGCGAAGTCGATACCGCCAGCCGTAAATCCACCGAGGTAGGCAGTGGCTCCTGAACCGGCCATGATCGGCGGGATCACGTTCTTGCGCAGCGAATGCACCAGCTTCTCTGTGGCGAGATCTTGCGGCCCGCTGGTCGGCACGACGTTCACGATGAATGCCTTGGCCGACAGTGGCTGACTGGCCACGAAGGCCACGCCCGGTGTCGCGCGTACGGCCGCTTCCAGCTTGGGGATCACCGCTGCGGCTTGGGGGCTGCCGAGTTCTACTGCGATGAGGCCAGGGCCATTGGAGCCAGCACCGAACGCAGTGGCCTTCAGGTCATAGGCCTTACGGGTGGTTGCACCGGGAGCGCCATTGCCCAGGTCGGAGAACCCGAGCCGCAGGGAGAACAACGGGATGGACGCCACCATCAAAACCACGAGGCCACCAATGGCGAACACCCAGGCCCGTCGCTGCACGTATCGGCTCCATCGGTGCCAACCTGTCTCCTTGTCGGCCACCACGTGCTTGTTGCGGTGGATCGAGAAGCGGTCGATGTTGTGGCCAACGAAGCCGAGCATGGCCGGGATGAGGGTGATGGACGCGAGGACGATAACGAACACCGGTGTCGCCCCGGCCAGCGCGATCGAGTTGATGAACGCCAAGCCCATCAGGAACATGCCCAACATCGAGATGATGACGGTGCAGCCAGCGAAGACGACAGCGCGCCCCGCCGTGCCCATGGCCCGCACCGTGGCGTCATGCGGGCTGCGGTGGGCCAGTTCTTCCTTGTAGCGAGTCACGATGAACAGCACGTAGTCAATGCCGACGCCCAGGCCGATCATGCCGGTGATGCTGGTCACGAACGACGGGGTATCCATCACGGCCGACCACATGCCGACTCCAGCAACGGCGATTCCGACGCCGAGGAGCGCGGTGAGGATCGGCAGGCCCATGGCGATGATCGAGCCGAACGCGATGAGCAGGATGAGTACCGCGGCCAAGAGCCCAAAGATCTCGCTGGGGGGAAGGCTGAAGCCAGCGAACGGGAAGCCGCCGAATTCGGTAGTCACACCTTGAGCCCGGAGGGTGTCGGCGAGCTTGATCAGCTTGACTGGCTCGGTCTGCAGCTTGGTGTCGTCTTTGAATAACACCTGGGCCACGGCAACGGTGCCGTCGGGAGAGACGGAGCCGGGCGTCGGTGTGGTGATCGGGTTCGTCACGCTCTTGACGATGGGTTGCTTGGCGAAATCGCTGAGCCAAGCCGTGATCTCGGCCTGCTTGCTGGCGACTCCACCTGGCACCTTGAAAACAACTTCGCCAGCTTCTCCGTTCGCTTGCGAGGCGGCCTGGGGGAATTCGCGGGTCAAGATGGCGAGTGCCTTGGATGATTCGGTGCCACCACCGGTCTGTTGACGATCGTTGAACTTGCCGCCGAGCGCGCCGGAGAGCGCGAACGACAACGGGAGCGCGAGTACCCACAGAAGCACGACCATGCGTCGATGACGAAAACTGAACGACGCCAGTCGCTCGAGAATTCCTGCCCCCTTGTCAGGGGGGACGATCGTGGGGGTATCGGTTCGCTTCGTCGTCAAAGAGACGCTGGGCGAGTCAGTCGTGGCTTGTGCCATGTTCCACCTTCGGGGGGAGGGGGTATGGGTGCGAGCCTGGGTCGTTCAGACCAGGCGATGTCAATTCCGTAAGCTAGTGGACGCCCCACCAAGGCCACGTGAGAAATGAGTCACACGACCCGTGGCTACAACTTTGGCATCACATCGCTGATGAACAGCTCAAGCGCCGCTTTGGCCTCCTCGAAGGTCTGATCTCCCGCTGGCAGATTCAGCATGATGTAATCCGACCGACCTTCATCCAGCAGATTGCCGAGCACGTCAACAACGTGTTCGACCGTTCCCGAGGTGGCCGTACGAGCTTCAAGCATGGTGCCACCCTTGGCGTTCATGAGCTCGCGGGCGCCAAGCGCCAGGGGATTCAATGCCGCCTCGGCCGCCTCGGCGTCGAGGGCCAAATGATCGAATGTGTGCACGTGCACGACCCGCCGGGCGGTGCCAATCGCGCCCCGAGCGGCGATATCCCGAGCGGTGGCCTCGGATTCGTGGGCGATGATCGACAGGGCTGTACCCACGCGCGGTTTGGCCCCGGGAGCATCGAAGCGGGTGTGGTCATCCTTGTGGCGATCCCAGGCCTCAAGGTACGAATCATAGGCTTGCTCCGGGATCGGTCCAGGCCAGATCAAGCTCATGCCGTAGCGCCCTGCAGTGACGGGATTGCCGGGATACCAGAACGGCGGACTTGGCTTTTGGAAAGGGCTTACGGTGATCTCACATGGCGGGAAGTCGAAGTAGTTGCGCCCCTCCTTCCCGCCAGCAACCCCGGTGTGCAGACCCTCAGCAATGATCGACAACGCCTCATCGAAGCGCTCGTATGAGGCATCCCACTCGCCGTTGAACCAGAAGTGCTCGATGGCCACTGGACCACGCCCGACTCCGTACTCGACTCGGCCGCCCGACAATTGATCCAACAGGCAGATGTCTTCGATGATGCGTAGGGGGTGGTGGAGGGGAAGGATCTTCACCATCGGCCCAAGGCGGATCTTCGTTGTCACCTGTGCTGCTGCGGCCAGGAAGATCTCCTGGTTCGGCGCCATGCACAGGTCGCTGCCGTGATGCTCTGCGAGGTGGTATCCGGCCAGCCCACCCTGATCGGCGATCTTGACGAGTTCTAGCCGGTCGGCGAGCAGCTGGTGCATCGGCGTACCGGGGATGCCTTCAATGTGGTCGAAAAGGGCGAACTTCGCGGAGAGGGCTGCCATGATCCGACGTTACATGCCCGGAAAGTCCTCGTGTCGTCTGACACACGTCGTTTCCGCCGAGGGCCCTTCGTTATCGCTCAACTTTGCTGCTGTCGAACCGACGCGGTTGGCGTGATGCTGAAAGGATTGTCTCATCGTGTCGCTTCCACCCCCGTCAGCGCCTGTTTGTCCGGTGGCCTCAACAAACCGCGAGTATTCCTGGCTTGACTTCAACGAGCGGGTGCTCTCGCTCGCCTTCGACACATCGCTGCCGCTGCTCGAACGGGTGCGGTTCGCGGCCATTGCCGCCGGCAACCTCGATGAGTTCTTCCAGGTACGCGTGGCAGCACTGCGAGACCGAATAGCGGCCGGATTGGTCGGCTCCGGCGCCGACGGTATCCCGGCCACCGACGTTTTGCGCACCGTGCTTGATCGGGCAGCGGACTTCGCCGTCCGTCACGAGAATCTGGTCCTCGACGAACTGTTGCCCGAGGCGGTAACTCACGGGCTGCATTTCATCCACTGGATGGACATCACCGAGGCCGAGGCCGCCGAGGTCCGCGAAACATACGACCGGTTGCTGCACCCGGTGCTCACCCCGCTAGCTGTCGATCCGGCTCACCCGTTCCCCGGCATCTCGAACCTGTCTCTCAACATCGGCGTGCTGCTGTCGACCGGCCAGAGTGAACGCTTCGCTCGTATAAAGGTTCCCGATGTGTTGCCACGCTACGTGCGTCTGTCATGTAGCGGTCGACATGTGTTGCTCGAGCATCTCATCAGCGCCAACCTCGATCGTCTGTTCGGTGACGCGCCAATTCTTGGCAAAGCAATGTTCCGGGTGACCCGAAACACCGACCTCGCCGTCGACAGCGACGAAGCCGACGACCTACTCGAAGCCATCGAGATGGAACTCCGCCGCCGCCGCTTCGGCGCCGCCGTGCGGTTGGAACTCGGCGCTGCTGGCGACCCACGCATCGTGATGTTCCTCATGCAAGAGCTCGAGCTGACTGAAGCCGATGTCATCACCCATCGGGGCCCCCTGGGCCTAGCCTCGCTGCACGAACTCGCCGACATGGACATCCCGGCGCTCAAGTTTCCGCCGCGCACTCCCAGAGTGCCCAGCTGGGTACCTGCCGAGGGCGAAGGGTCAATCTTCGCCACCGTCGAAGCCGGGGATCGGTTGGTGCATCATCCGTATGAGGCCTTCGATTCGACAGTGGTGGATTTCGTGCGAGCGGCCGCCGAAGATCCAGCTACCCAGGCCATCAAGATGACGTTGTATCGAACCTCACGCGACGGGGCGTTGATCGAAGCCCTGATAGAGGCGGCGCAGCGCCGCATTCAGGTCGTGGCACTCGTCGAGCTGTTCGCCCGCTTCGACGAAGGCGCCAACATTGCCTGGGCCCGGCGACTCGAGCACGCTGGCGTGCACGTCGTCTACGGCCTGGTCGGGCTGAAGACCCACGCCAAGTGCGTGTTGGTCGTGCGGCGCGAGGGCAATCACATGCGTCGTTACGCCCACATCGGCACCGGCAACTACAACACGACGACCGCTCGGACCTACGAAGATCTGGGCCTTTTCACCGCGGATGACGACGTCTGCCATGACTTGGGCGAACTCTTCAATCATCTCACCGGGTTTACCGCCGTCGACCACTACCGCCGCCTCGTCGTCGCGCCCGAGCACCTTCGCGGTGAATTACTGCGCCTCATCGACAACGAGGCGTCCTACGGCGTGGCTGGCCGCATCACCCTCAAGGCCAACTCGATCGTGGATGAAGAGCTGATTCAGGCGCTGTACGCGGCGTCGCAAGCCGGGGCGCAGGTCGACCTGATCGTGCGCGGTGTTTGTTGTTTGCGCCCGGGTGTCCCGGGCATTTCGGGCAGCATCCGGGTGCGGTCGATCCTGGGTCGCTACCTCGAACACTCACGCATCTACCACTTCTCGAACGGAGATGGGCCGGGCCGCGATCGCCTGCTGATCGGTTCGGCCGACTTGATGGAACGCAACCTCGACCGTCGGGTCGAGGTACTGGTGCCCGTCGACTCCGAGCAGGCCCGTTGCCGGGTGCGGCGAATTTTGCAGGCCAACCTGGCCGACGACCGCCATGTGTGGACCCTTTCGCATGAGGCCGGCTGGGTGATGATTGGTCACCCAGACGGCGTCAGCGTGCAGGACTGGCAGCCCGAGTAGTACGTGGCCGCCGACAACTGACCAGAGTTCAGCAGCCGCGCTGCATGAAGACCGCCTTGGCAGTGGCGAACCACTCGTAGGGCAGGCGAAATGCCCACTCCCTGGGGGTGAGACGGGTTGTCATCGCGATGAGGTTGCCTTCGAAGCAGCGTTCTAGTCGGTACCGGGCCCGAAAAACATGAGCGGTGTCGGTGACGAAAATCAGCGATGACCAATGATGCTCGATGGCGATAGCCGCGATCTGTCGGGCCTCGCCCTGGGTGGAGTCGGGGTCGGGAGAAAAGCAAAAGATCTGCACGTTGGTCAGCCCGGTGAGGCAATCCTGCCGACGTTCGGGCTGATGCGAGATCACCAGCACCGGGGCCGCGCCGGTGGTCACGAGGCGCACTGCGGTTGCGAGTCGAAAGCCGGTGCCGTCGTCGAAGAGAACAACGGCGTCAGCATGCGGCGAATGCCCGGTCGGTGGCATGACGAACAGCCCGACGGTCATCACCACGAAACCGATCACCGCGGCAGCAATGCGGGTCAGCCACCGATTTCGACGCATAAACATCGACAGCCAGACTACGGCGGCTGCGCCCCGAATCGGTAGCGCGTCGACGTCTTTGCCTCCGTTCTTCGAGGCTGAGCCGAGCAGAAGATCTGCCAGGACTAGACCTATTCCCTACTTGTACCTGGCCACACGCGGCCGACAACTAACGGGAAGGTCGGCAGTAGTGGTAGCAGCACCGGTGGAGGCATGGGTTGTCGAAGAAAGCAATGATGTCGATCTGTGGATGGTTGCTAGGAGTCGGCGTCGCCACCAGCGCGCTCGGTGTGGGACTGCTCAGCGGAACGAGTCGGCCGGCGTCGGCATTCTCAGGGGCTGAATTGGGTGCGTACGCCGGTGCTGGTGCTGGTGTCGACAGTTATCGGCTTCGGGCCGCTTCCAATCCGGTTCTGCAGATGTCGGTATCGTTG
The DNA here is from genome assembly GCA_043744155.1 of Acidimicrobiia bacterium. GTDB lineage: Bacteria > Actinomycetota > Acidimicrobiia > Acidimicrobiales > Ilumatobacteraceae > JANMCE01. The sequence goes on from JAYTVF010000410.1 coordinate 11,349, forward strand.
AACACCAGCGTCACCGCGGGTGATCCCGTGGTGGTAAGCACTGCGCTTTCCACGGCGCGGAACGCTCCCGCGGACGGCTCTGTGTCGGTCTATGACAATGAGGTGCTGCTCGGGAAAGGGCAGATCGTTCATCGCAAGACGACGGTCACGCTCGGTGCATTGTCGCTCGGCACTCACAACCTGCACGTTGTGTACACCAGCGGTGACGGAGCGCAAACGATGTCTTCCGACGCGATCGTGACGGTGCATGCTCCTATCGCGCCCACGACCATGCCTTCGACTGTGGTAACCACGGCGGCCCGCACCACGATGGCCACGATCGTTTCCACTCCTGTCGCACCGACGACAATGTCTGTCGCACCGACGACCGTGGCTGGTACGAGTTCGACGACCGTAGCTCGATCTGGCTCAGGCACGACGACGATCGCTCCGGGCTCGCCTGGCTCGTCGGCGAGCAGCTCGGGCACTGCGTCCACGACGAACCCAACGATGGCGCGACCCGACTTGGTCGCTTCGCCTGCAACGTCACCGAACCCCACGGCAAGCAACTCGGGCGGATCCGGCGGGTCGGCTGCGACGGGTTCGGCCGCTCCTGGTTCCCCCGCCAGTTCGGGTTCAGGTTCCCCCGCCGGTCCGGGGTCAGGTTCGCCCACGGGTTCGGCCGGATCTGGTTCGGGTTCGCCAACGGGTTCGGCCGGAACGCCGGTTGGGGCGGCGGCGGGCTCCGGCGGTGCGAGTGTGCCCTTGACTGATTCAGTCGAGCTATCCTCAGGATCGGGGCCGGGGCCAACGGGTCTGCCTTCTTCACCTTTGGCTAAAGCGGCGTCAGGGACTGCTGTCGCGCCAGGGCCCATCGGTCTCGATATGGGCCAAGACTTAGCCTCCGCCGGCGTCGCCGGTGCCGACGATGTCGAGCCGAAAGCGCCGTTGACGGTCAGCAAGACCATCATCGTTGATCTCGGCGTAGTCGTCGGCGGATTGAGTGCGGGTGCACCTGTTCACGTCGAAGGCAAACACCTGGCCCCGTTCACCGAAGTAGTGGTCAAAGTACATTCGAACCCGACCGAGGTTGCTCGGGTGATGACCGACGCCATTGGATCGTTCGTGCTTGATGTGGTTCTG
>JAYTVF010000411.1:0-12464 GCA_043744155.1 Acidimicrobiia bacterium
TAGTCGCCGCCGTAAGCCCGCGGCAGCTTGGCCACCGCCTCATCGGCACGGTTGCGCAGCATCAACGGGGCCAAACCGAGCTTCTGCACCACCGGGAGCAGGACCGATCCCTCTTGGCGCAGGAGTGCAGCGAGCAAGTGGTCCGGCGTCAGTTCCGGGTTGCTGTTCGCCTTGGCCTGTTCCTGCGCGGCAGCGAACGCTTCCTGCGTCTTTTGGGTCCACTTATTCGGATTCAGCGTTGCCACAAAGATCTCCCTCGGAATGTAGACGACACCCCGGTCGTCACCTTTTCTCTGCATTCAAGGCTATGGCCGGATTCAGCGGAAAAGCTGCGACCTTTGTTCCCTCCTTCTCGGCCGGATGACACATAACCTCTGGCCCACCCCGGCCGACGCTGCTTCGACCCGCTCACCAAACTTGGCGTCGCAGCGAACCCACGTAAAGGCCATGTCCTCACCGCAGTAGCCGGTAGCCGGTGGCCAGTAGGCCAGTAGGCCAGTAGGCCAGTAGGCCAGTCCGAGTTCATCAACCAACACTGCAACCGAGACCAAGTTCGACCCGGAAGTTGGTCCGATCGACTGTGGGACGCCGCCGACACCGGACGACTCGCCCCCGATGACCCCAAGATTCAGCTACGGAACTACCTCGGCCCGGCCATCGACACCACCATCAACGCCACCGCAACGATGATCGAACAGTTCGCCCGTCATCCTGCCAGTGGACGCTGTTGCGACAGCGGCCCGACCTCATCAACTCGGAATCGAGACCGAGCTCAACTGCGGATTAGTGGTCAGGCGACCACGTGAGTCCGTCGAGCCGGGCGCGGTGCAGTGCGGCGGCGGAGAGACCCATCGAGATGAGGCGGTCGGGTAGGGCACCCGAGCGGATCAGGCCGGCCCCAGCTTGGGCGAGGGCGGGGGCAAGTTGGATGCCGTAACCGCCTTGGCCGACGAACCAAAAAAATCCCTCGACCTCATCGTCGAAACCGGCGACAGGGGTGCGGTCGGCCACGAAGCTACGCAGCCCCGCCCACGACGACCGAATGTGACCTATATCGAGGATCGTGGCCTCATTGACGACCTCAATCGCTCGGGCGATGTCGATCTCCTCCGGCTTGGCGTCACAGGGTTCCGACGGTACTTCGTCAGCGGGTGAGATGAGAATCTGCTGCCCTTCGGGCTTGCAGTAGAAGGTCTCCCTCACATCGCCCACCATTGGCATTGGGGCCGACGCCAGCGCAGTTGGGGTCGCCACGGTGAACACCGTGCGGCGCAACGGGTGGATGTCCACCGGGCGCGCGCCAGCCATTCGCGCCACCTCGTCGGCCCATGCTCCCGAGGCGTTGACCACGACATCGGCTTCGAAAGTTTGGCCGTGGCGATCCGTCACCTGCCATCGACCGTCGACCCGGCGCATCGAGGCCACCCCCGCTGATGTGTGGATCTCACCGCCTCGACGGCGCAGACCGGTGGCGTAAATCTCATGCATCGCGGCGACGTCTATCTCGCTGGCACCCAACTCGAACATGCCGAGTTCGACCCAGTCGGGCCGAAAGATCGGGGCGACCTCTTGCACTTCGGCTGCGGACAAGAGCTGAGTCGGTGCGAACTCGGCTACTGCGCTGGCCATGTTCCGAACGTCGTCGCCGTGACCGTGCGGTGCCACCCACACCGTAGGCAGCGGGGTAAGCAATGAACGATCGAACCCGTTGGGAGGCTGCTCCATGAATGTCCGACTGGCGCTGGTCAAGAGCCGCACCGTGCGCCCGCCGTAGCTTTCGAGAAAGGTCGCCACCGATCGGCCGGTGGTGTGAAAGGCCAGGCGGTCTTCCATCTCCAACAATCCGACCGCACGGTCCGCCGCCAACTCGTAGCCGATCGACACCCCGGCCGCCCCGCCCCCAATCACCAGTGCGTCATAGCGATGCATAGTGCCAAGCCTGCCCCAGATCGTTGGTTTCAGGCACGCCGGACGCCGGCCGCCGTGAACCAATCTGGGAAAGCATCGACTGTGGCGAGCACCTGCAACGCGACATCGGGCTTGGGGCCAGCGACGCGCTAGCCACCCGGATCGGGCTTGAGGCCAGCGACGGGCTAGCGGCGCGGATCTGGCACGGTCATGGTGTGCGAGCCGAGTCGCACTTTGGCGCTGAGATAGGCATGGTTGATGTCGGAGAGATGCACCCCCGTCGCCACCTGACGCACGACTTCGACGCCAAGGTCGCGAAGTTGCGCGCTCTTGTCCGGATTGTTGGAGAGCAACGCAATACGGCGGGTGCCGAGGGCTTCGAGCATCTGCGCGGCAACGGCATAGCTTCGCTCGTCATCACCCCTGCCGATAGCACGGTTGGCCGCGAAGGTGTCGAGCCCTTGATCCTGCAGGCGATAGGCGTCGATCTTGTCGTACAGCCCAATACCGCGTCCTTCTTGCCGCAAATACAACAGGTAACCTCCGGCCAGGGTGATCTCCTCGACGGCCTCGCGCAGTTGCAAACCGCAATCACAGCGCTGCGAACCGAACACGTCGCCGGTCAGACATTCTGAATGCAGCCGCACGAACGGCACGGTGGCCGACGCATAGTCACCCAGCCCGAAAGCAATGTGTTCCTTCCCGTCGACTAACCCCCGAAACGTGAACAGTTCGGCACTGGTCTGATAGCCATCGAGAAAAGTCAGGGGGATCAGAACCTGATTTCTCACCGTCGCCGCATCCCTCACGGTCGGCCCGCCGGATGCATGACGATGCACAGATCTGGTCCGAGCTTGTCAACGGATTGGATGTCCCCGCGCCACACATCGGCGATGCTTGCCGCCCCGGCGCCCCGGAAAATCGCAAGGCCGTCGTCTCCACCAGCCAACGCCGGAGCCAGATACATCACGTACCGGTCGACCAAGCCGGCGTGGTGAAACTGATGCGCCACCGTGGCACCACCTTCGACGAGCACCTGTAGCACGCCTCGCGCGCCCAACTCATCGAGGATCGGGCCGATCTGGCCAAATCGTTCCAAACAGGGATGCACCAGAGCCTCCGGCGGCGCGTGCCCGAGCACGACCCGAATGGGATCTCGACCATCGACATGGCGGACGGTGAGACCCGGATTGTCCGCTCGCACGGTGCCGGCGCCGACGAGAATGGCGTCGCTCTCGGCCCGGAGCCGATGGGCGTCGGCCCGAGCCTCAGGCCCAGTAATCCATTGGCTTGTGCGATCGGAGGCGGCGATGCGACCATCGAGCGTGGCGGCCAATTTCAGCACGATGAAGGGTCGACCCGTGATGCGGTGGTGCAGATACGGGGCCAATTGGGTGCGTACCTCATCGGCGCCGACGCCGACCGACACCGACAAACCAGCGTCTTGCAGGGATGCGAGTCCTCGACCGGCCACTTTCGGATCCGGATCGAGCACCCCGATCACCACCCGCCGGATACCGGCCGCAATGATGGCGTCGACACACGGTGGCGTGCGCCCGTGATGCGAGCACGGTTCCAGGGTAGTGATGAGCGTGCTGTCCGCCCAGGCCATCGCCCCCCGAAGCACCTGTGCAACCTCGCAAGCCTCGTCAGGCCCGGCAGCCCCGCCAGCGCCGGCAAACCCCGCCGCCTCGCCACGGCCTCCAACCACAGAGCCGGCCGCTCGAAGCGCCATGATTTCGGCGTGCGCGCCGCCGGGCGGTTGGGTGGCACCATCGAAACACTCACCGTCGGGCGTGACGACGACGGCACCCACCCACGGGTTCGGCGAGGTAAACCGTCGCACCGCCGCGGCGTTGGCGATGGCGCGTCGCATGAGTGCCAGGTCATCCACCGGTGAACTCCCCGACGACCGGCACTCCCCGGATGACGGCGGGACCAAAGGTGACGGCGCATCGTCGGCACCAGAAACCCTGCTCGAGTTCGGTACCGCAGGGGGCGTGCACCAGCTTGGTCTGCGGTTTTCCGTCGGCCATATGGTCGTCGCTCCATCGCACCAGGGCGACAATGGCCGGCGACAGGGCGGTGCCAGCAGCCGTCAGCCGGTACTCGTACCGCATTGGCCGATCTCGATAGGGATGCTTTTCGAGTAGTCCGCCATCAACGAGTTTGCGCAGACGACTGGTAAGGATCGGGCGGGCGATATCGAGGTCGTCGCAGAAATCCTCAAAGCGGTGGATACCCCGAAAAGCGGCGCGCAGTACCAGGATCGACCAGCGATCGCCGACCAGGGCCAGCGTCTGCTCGATCGGCGTGCGCGCCCGTCGTTCCGTCACTGCACGCAGCGTACCGCCAGTCAGTACCAAAACAGAACTCACTCCTGATATGGTCGCAGACCATGGCTCACCAATGGACTGATCACGATTTTGCGCAGCATTCGCTCGAAGCATTGATGCACGAGGCCTGTACCAGGCGCGATCAGCAGACCGGGAGCCGGATCACCTATTCGCCGAAAGTGTTCATCCCCCTCACGCAACTGTGCCGTGATACCTGTGGCTACTGCACCTTTGCTCAGCCACCGGCCCGCGTCGCCTCGCCCTACCTATCGCTCGAAGAGGTGGTGCGCATCGCCGCTGCCGGGGCCCAGGCAGGCTGCCACGAGGCGTTGTTCACCCTCGGTGAGCGCCCCGAGCTGAGATATGATCAGGCCAAGGATTGGCTGGCCACCAACGGTTTCGGTTCGACCGTCGAGTACCTGGCCGCCGCTGCGGCCCGGGTGCTGAAGGAGACGGGCCTGCTTCCCCACGCCAACGCCGGTGCGCTCGATCATGAGGAACTGGCTTCGCTGAGGCCGGTGTCGGCGAGCCAAGGCATGATGATCGAAAGTCTCAATGGCGACCTCGAATGCCATCGCGGTGCCCCCGACAAGGAGCCGGCTCGCCGATTGGCCACCATGGAAGCCGCCGGTGAGCTGAGTATCCCGTTCACCACCGGCATCCTCATCGGTATCGGCGAGAGTCGACAGGATCGCCTCGACGCGCTGCGGGCCATTGCTGCCAGCCACGAACGCCACGGCCACATCCAAGAAGTGATCGTGCAGAACTTCCTGCCCAAGTTGGCGTCGGGGATGCGCAACGCGCCGGCCTGCCCGCCCGATGAGTTGCTGTGGTCGATCGCCGTGGCCCGTCTCATCCTGCCCGCAGGCGTGCATCTGCAGGCGCCTCCCAACCTGTCCGACGATTTCGGCGTGTTGCTCGCCGCCGGTATCGACGATTGGGGTGGCGTTTCGCCGGTCACCTCGGATCATGTGAATCCCGAGCGACCGTGGCCCGATCTCGACCGTCTGCGAGCGGTCACCGAGGCCGCCGGTCATGTGCTGGCCCCCCGACTGACGATCTACCCCGAGTTCGCCCTCGCACCGACCAGGTGGCTCGACCCGGCCATGCGCTTTCCGGTGATGGACCGTGCCGACGCCGAATTGTTGGGCCGCGACGACCCGGGCGCCCATTTCCCCGAGAAGGTTTCGGGCACCCGTGACACCGGCGACGGTGCCGAGGTGATTCTGGTCGGCCCCCAGTCGACGGCCTGGTATTCGGGTGCCTCGACGCGTCCGCCGGTGTTGGTACCCGGCCAACCCGGCCAACCCGGCCAACCCGGCCAACCCGGCCAACCCGGCCAACCCGGCCAACCCGGCCAACGACAGCCTGCGGTTGGAGGTCGGCTGCGTTCGGTCAGGGGACGGGTGGCCGAGGTATTGGCCGGCATCGATCAGGGCCAGGAGCCGGGCATCGATGAGCTCGTCGCGCTCTTCGAAGCCCGTGGTCCCGAGGTCACCGCCATCGCTTCGGCCGCCGATGCGCTGCGCATCGAGACCGTGGGTGACACGGTCACCTGGGTGCACAACCGCAATATCAACTACACCAACGTGTGCACGTTCAAGTGCAAGTTCTGCGGCTTTTCCAAGGGTCCGCTTTCGCTGAACCTGCGGGGCAAGCCCTATCTCCTCACCCTTGAAGACATCGCCGAGCGGGTCGCTGAAGGTCAGGCCCTCGGAGCCACCGAGGTCACCCTGCAGGGTGGGATCCATCCCGATTTCGACGGTGACTATTACATCGACGTGTGTCAGGCCGTGGCCGAGGCCGCGCCCGGCATTCATATCCATGGCTTCACTGCGCTTGAGGTCATGGAAGGGGCCAAGCGCCTGGGCGAGCCTCTCGATCAGTATTTGCGTCGGCTGATGGCCGCTGGTCTGCGCTCGCTGCCGGGTACCGCCGCCGAAATTCTCTCCGACGATATTCGGGCCATTTTGTGCCCCGACAAGGTAAATACCGAGGAGTGGCTGTTCGCGCATCAGACCGCCCATGAGGTTGGCCTTCGCTCGAATGTCACCATCATGTTCGGTGCGGTCGAGCAGCCGATCCATTGGGCCAAGCACCTGCTCGTCACTCGCGAACTACAGAAGACGACCGGCGGATTCACCGAATTCGTGCCGCTGCCGTTCGTACATATGGCGTCGCCGATCTATCTGCAGCGCAAAGCCCGCCGTGGTCCGACGTTTCGCGAGACGCTACTCATTCACTCCGTTGGTCGACTGGCGTATAAGGGATTAATCGACAATATCCAAGCCTCATGGGTGAAGATCGGCATCGATGGCGTGCGCCAACTCTTGCAAGCCGGATGCAACGATCTCGGCGGCACGTTGATGAATGAGAACATCTCGCGTGCCGCGGGCGCAACCCACGGCCAAGGCCTTGAACCGAGCGATTTCGCCGACATCGTGGCCCCACTCGGTCGCTCCCTCGCCCAGCGCACCACTCTCTACGGCCGCCAGTTCGCAACCGCGTGAGCTAGGTGGTCAGATCCTCCAGATCGAGATCGATACGACTGCCGACCAGCCGGGTTTGCGTGCGTGCGTACAAGGCAAGCGCTCGGTGATCGGCTGAGGTGAGCGTGGCTACTCGCGGTCGAATACTGCGTGGCCACAGGTGCTCGGCTCGCACCTCATTGACGACCGCGCCCAGAATCGATACCTGGGCCATGAGGAACAGCCACGACAACAGGGCGATGATCGTTGCAAAAGACCCGTACGTACTGGCCGCCCCGAGCTGCTTGTTGTTGACGATGGCCGCGCCAAGTACCCCTTGGAGCAGATAGGTCGCCAGCCCGGAAAGCACAGCGCCGGGCAACAGCTGTCGCCACGGTCGATGCCGAGCGCAGAGTACCCGGTAGCCGATCACTGCGGTGACGGCATTGATGGCAATGGCGGCGAGCACCAGACCGAATCGTCCAAATGGGCCAAGGATGGTGAGCTTGGAGGCCACGCCAGCAGCCGTCGTCGACACGGCCAGGCCCAGGCCGATGACAGCGAGCATGATGACTCCCCGAAGTCGTTGTTTGAGACCGGTGGCCCGCTCCACGATGGGTACGGCGGCCACCTCGTCGAGCGCTTGGTTGACGGCCGTCATCGCGCCGAGCCCGGCCCAAAGCGCCAGCGCAATACCGATGAACAGCGCGACACCGCTGCCGGACAGAGTGCCCTGTTGCAGCTTGTCGCCGATGAGCGGGATCTGGCTCGCGGCCTTCTCTTGGATTTTCTGTCGGAGATCGTCATGGCCCTTGAGCACGATGCCCAAGATGGCCGACAGTGCCATCAGTAGTGGAAACACCGAAAAAAAGCCGTAGTACGCAATGAGCGCGGCCAGTTGACCGGCCCGATCATCGGAGAACTTCTTCCACACGCCGACGAGAAACGCCAGCGGTCGCACCTGTTGCTGACGAGCATCGAGCCTGTCGACCATCGACGTCTTCGGTTTCTCTTGGTAGCCCAAATCCGTGCCTCCCGATGCATCAGAGCGGCCTGATCCTTGCACGAAAACGGAGAGTGGCCCGAGGAGGACTCATCCGTCGACGCCGATGAAACGCCACAGCATGTGGGCCGATTGCTAGCGTGACCATCCGGCGGGCGGTACACCGATCGTTCACCGAGACAGACAGGGGCAGCAATGGCTGACGTCAGCAAATTTCTCGATAAGGCGTTTGAAGAGCAGAGCTTCGCAGATCTCGCCAAGGCACCGATCTCCGCTCTCGCCGGTGTTTCCGATGCCGACGCGGAGGCGTTGAAGAAGGCGCTCGGTATCAAGACCATCGCCGATCTCGCCACGAACAAGTACGTGCTCTGGGCCCAAGCAATCAACACGCTCGCCCACTGATCGCGAACCTAACCCCGGCCTCGGCCGCGGTCCGTGGCGCGAATCCACTGGCCTCGGCCGCGAGCCAGATCTCTCTGCAAAAGATTGCCAATAAATGACGGCTTGCCACGGGCTCGGCTCGTTGCAGCCGCTTGCCATGTCGGTACGTTGACATCAATAGAGGCCTGATTGACCGAGGCGTTCCATGCAGACCTCGGCCGACCAGGGCAGCATGAGCGAGCCGAGCCTGGCGTCTCGATACATCCGTTCAAGCGGTAGGTGCCGCAACATCGACTGTCCGCCACACACCTTGATGGCCGTGGTCGCAATGGTGGCGGCGTTCTCCATCACCGTCGTGGCAGCCGCCCACGCCGTCACGAGCTGATCCTGCGTCGGATCGATCGCTGCAGCATCGACGGCGGCGTACAGCAGCGCCCGTGACTGCTCGTAGCGCAAACGCATGTCGGCCCAGCCCTGCTGCTTGATCGGATGTTCCCGACGAGCAGTCGAGCCTTGCCCCGGCAGCTCACCTCGCAGATACGCCCGGGTCACATCCAAGATTCCGGCCGACAATCCCAGGTACGACGGGCACAGCGACAAAAACATCCATGGGTACCGGGCGGCGGCCTGGTCGTACACACCGGGCGGCAGCCACTGGTTGGCATCGGGGACGAACACATTGCGCATGACCAGGGTGCGAGAAACGGTGCCTCGCATACCGAGCGGATCCCACTCCCCCTCATACGACACGCCCGCAGCGCCGGCGGGCACGCCGAGGAGACGGATGAACGCCTCACCCTCAACCTGGCAGGTCACGTTCGAGAAGTCGGCCGCACCTGACAGTGAGGCGAAAATCTTGCGTCCGGTCACCCGCCAGCCACCATCGACGCGTTCTGCCCGGGTTCCCACGCCCGAGGTCGCACCCGGTGACAGACCTTCACTGAAGGGCTGACTGTGGATCAAACCGTTCTGCACGACACCCCGAAAGAGTTCGGCACGCACGGTTTCATGCACGGCGCGTTCGTCGTCGGCAAAGGCGAGCAGGTCGGCGACTTCGCCGCACCACAGCATGGTGGCGTTGTGCATATTGAAGGTGAGCGCCGTCGCGCCGCAGTAGCGGCCGATCTCCTCGCTCACCCGCACGTAGTCGCTGAAGGTGGCGCCGAGTCCGCCATGCTCGACGGGTATACACAGGCCCAAGAGGCCCGCCGAGCGGAAGTCGGCGAAATTCTCGAACGGGAAGGTAGCCTCCCGGTCGTACCGGACGGCCCGATCGGTCAACGTGGGGCCCATCTTGCGTACGAGGTCCACCATCTCAGAACGACTCAGACGCTGCATCGCCTCATCCTCACGGGCAGCCTGGTTGCCGGTCAATCTACGATGATGCCATGGCTTCACTGGTGGATTCGGCCCCTGTCGAGGGAGGGGTCGCGTGGCGCGAATCAGGCCGCTGGCACGCGGAGCCGATCGTGTTTCTCCACGGCCTCGGCGGCAGCCGCACCGCCTGGGATGCGCAACTGGCCGATCTGTGCGATCGCTGGCGTTGCATCGCGTGGGATCTCCCCGGCTATGGCGCCTCACGTGCCATTGACACCTCGGTGACGTTTGCGGCCTTGGCCAGCGCCGCGGCAATATTCATCAGCCGCTTCGGAGACTCGGCCCATGTTGTCGGGCTGTCCTTCGGTGGCATGATCGCCCAATATCTGGCGGCTTTTCATCCTGATCGGGTGCGGTCGCTGACCCTGATATCTACCAGCCCGAAGTTCGGTTTGGATGGCACCGATCCAGCCGAGTGGCGGGCGGCTCGCCTCGATGCGCTCGACACCGGCGCTCAGCCGAGTGATTTCGCCGGGGCCGTACTCAAGGGCTTGGCTGGGCCATCGATCACGGCCGGAGCGCTCGCCAGTCAGGTGGCGGCTATGGGCCGCATCACTTCGGCCGCCCTGCGGTCCTCGATCGAATGCCTGGTCACCCACGATGCACGCGCCCTGCTTGGCCGAATCACCGCCCCCACCCAATGTCTGGTCGGCAGCCTCGATACTGAGACTCCCGCCTCGTACAGTCGGGCTATCGCAGATGGCATTCCCGGGGCACGCGTGCACGTCATTAAGGGAGCCGGACACCTGCTACACGTCGAAGCGCCCGACCACGTCAACATGGTGATCCGCGAGCACTGCCTGCGATGCTGAGACCATCACTTCGCCGACCATGAGCGCCCCAGAGTGGCGATGGATCGAGACGTTTGCGCAACACCTGGCCCGCTGTGGGCTGCATGCGGGCGAGACAGTGGTGCTGTTGTCGGAGACGCAAAGTCGCCGATCGTTGGTGGAGACCGCTCGGTTGGCCGCGCAGTCCTTGGGCGGCCTCGTGGTCGATCTCGTCGTGCCGACACCGGCAAACCCACATCCGGTGCCGATTCGCTCGACAGGTGCGTCGCAGGCCATCGCCGGCCATCGGGCGGCCCTCGGCGCGCTGCGTGCCGCTGATCTGGTCATCGATTGTACCGTTGAGGGTCTGCTCCATGCGCCAGAACTCGGCGAAATTCTGGGAGGTGGCGCACGGGTTTTGATGATCTCCAACGAGCATCCCGACAACTTTGCCCGCATTGGATGGGATGCCGATCTGCCCCGCCGAGTGGCCGTCGGCCACGAGCGATTGCGTCATGCGGCTGCGCTGCGGGTGACCAGCGCTCACGGCACCGATCTCACCGTTAACCTTGCTGGCGCGTTCACGGCCGGCTCCACCGGGTTGACCAATGGGCCGGGATCAATCGCCCATTGGCCGGGTGGACTCGTGCTGGCGTTTCCGGCTGCGGGCTCGGTGAACGGCATGTTGGTGCTCGCCCCGGGTGATCTGAACCTCACCTTTAACCGCTTCATCGAGTCACCAGTGCGGCTGATGATCGTTGATGACTACATCAGCGCTATCGATGGTGTCGGAGTGGATCGCGATCTGTTCGCGTCGTATCTGTCGGCGTTCGGCGACCGTGACAGCTATGCCACCAGTCATCTCGGTTGGGGAATGAACTCGCGAGCCCGGTGGGAAACGACCGCACTTTACGACACGCGGGAACTCTGGGGCACCGAAGCGCGGGTGTTCGCCGGCAATTTTCTGTATTCCTGCGGGGCCAACGAGGTGGCCAAGCGGTTCACCGCCGGTCACTTCGATCTACCGATGCGCAACTGCACAGTCGCGCTCATCGGGCCCCACGGTGACCCGAGCGAGGTCGTCACCAACGGCGTTCTCGCCACCGACCTTTCACCGGCCACCGTCTGATCCCGGGCAAGGGCGTGAGTCCAGCCCTCAATCGATGTTTCACCGGCTACCGTCTGATCCCGGGCAAGGGCATGGGGTCCAGCCCTCTATGATTCACCCCGAGAGGTAGCCGCGCCATGGACCAGCAGTTTGATCGCATCCGCCCGATGTTTCTGGACGTGATCGGCAACGCTCGTTCCAAATACCTGCCGATCGAGCGGGCCGGGCAGGGCACCAAGCATTGCATCACCCTGTTCAGCCAGCATTTCGATAAGACGATGACCGCGGGAGCTCCGGGCTCGCAGTTTTTCGAGGGTATGCCCGACTTTGAGTCACGATTCGACGTAGCCGATGCCCGTCCGGGCTGGGATGAGGGTGTCGGTGTGGTGTGCGCCGACCTGCACTTTCAGGGTGAATTACTGCGACACGGTCCGCGCACCGTACTGCGGCGAGCCATCGAGGCATGGCAGACCATTGGTTTGGAGCCCATGGTCGGCATCGAACTCGAGGCGTACATCATGGAGCCCAACGGCCGGGGTGGCTGGAAGCTCATCGATACCCCTGGGGCGATGACCTATGCCGTTGGCCCGTCCGTTGATCCGCACGGAGTACTCGACGCAGTAATGGCGCAGGCCCGCACGTGCGGATTCCGCCTTGAGAGCGTGAACAGCGAATATGACGCCGGGCAGTTCGAGTTCACGCTGGCCTATGACCATGCTCTGGCCGCCGTTGACGAGACGTTCCTGTTCAAGCAGATGGCGATGGAAGTCGCAGCCAAAATGGGCCTGAAGTTGACCTTCATCGGCAAGCCGTCGGCCGCCCTTTCCGGAAGCGGGTTGCACGTGAACTTGAGCGCCCGGAATTCGGTGGGCGTCAACGTGTTCAACGACGAAAGCGGTGAGCACGGCCTGTCGAACGTTGCGCTGCATTCGGTCGGCGGATTACTGGCTCACCACGAAGCGTTGACGGCCATCTGCGCCCCGACGGTGAACGCCTATAAACGACTGCGACCCGGCCAACTCGCCGGAGTGTGGGCCAATTGGGGCATCGATCACCGATCGGTCACGGTACGGGTACCGGCAGAACGGGACGCCGCCACCCGCATCGAATACC
>JAYTVF010000412.1:0-3566 GCA_043744155.1 Acidimicrobiia bacterium
GACATCAAGTCACAGTCGAAAGAGATCGATGACAAGAGCGAAATCGCTCAGGTCGCCACCATCTCTGCCGCTGACCCGGCTATCGGCGCTGTCATCGCCGATGCCATTGACAAGGTAGGCAAGGACGGCGTCGTTACCGTTGAAGAGTCGAACACATTCGGCATCGAACTCGACTTCGTCGAGGGTATGCAGTTCGATAAGGGCTACATCTCGCCCTACTTCGTGACTGACCCCGAGCGCCAAGAAGCCGTGCTCGAGAACCCGTACATCCTGCTGCATGCCGGCAAGATCTCGTCTGTGCAGGCCATTTTGCCGTTGCTCGAAAAGGTCATGCAGTCGGGTCGCGCCCTGGTCATCATCGCCGAGGATGTTGACGGCGAAGCTCTGGCCACCCTGGTTGTCAACAAGATCCGTGGCACCTTCAAGTCGGTCTCCGTCAAGGCTCCAGGCTTTGGCGATCGTCGTAAGGCAATGCTGCAGGACATGGCCATCCTCACCGGTGGTCAGGTCATCTCCGAAGAAGTCGGCCTCAAGCTGGAGAACGCCGGTCTCGAACTGCTCGGTAGCGCCCGCAAGGTCACTATCGAGAAAGACAACACCACTATCGTTGAAGGCAATGGCGATGCTGACGAGGTCAAGGGCCGCATCAACCAGATCAAGGCCGAGATTGAGAACACCGACTCGGACTGGGACCGTGAGAAGTTGCAAGAGCGTCTGGCCAAGCTGGCTGGCGGCGTTGCGGTAATCAAGGTTGGCGCCGCCACCGAGGTTGAGCTGAAGGAAAAGAAGCACCGCATCGAGGACGCCATCTCGGCCACTCGTGCAGCCATAGAGGAGGGCATCGTCGCCGGTGGCGGCACCGCTCTCATTCGGGCCAAGGCGTCTGTCGCCACAGTCGTCGCGTCGCTCACGGGCGACGAGGCCACGGGTGCTCGCACCGTATGGGCGTCGCTTGACACCCCGACTCGGCTCATTGCCGAGAACGCCGGCATGGAGGGTGGCGTCGTTGTCGAGGCCGTCGAGCGTCAGGCTGGCAACATGGGTATGAACGCCGCTACGGGCGAGATCGTCGACCTGGTGAAGGCTGGCGTCATCGATCCGGCCAAGGTCACCCGCGCTGCCTTGCAGAACGCTGCGTCGATCGCGGCCATGGTGCTCACCACCGAGTGTCTCGTCTCCGACAAGCCCGAGCCCGCCGGCGCTGGCGCCGGTGGCGGTGGCGGCATGCCCGGTGGCATGGGCGGCATGGGCGGCATGATGTAGCCACGCCATTCGGCGTGTCGTAGCGACCTCTCATCGCTCACGCACCGTGAGATCGGTCGAAAACATGTAATCCGCGGTCCATTTCCATAAGAATGGTCGGGCCAAGCGGCGACTTAGCAAGAGACTCGGCCCCGGACAACTTCCGGGGCCGTTTCTTGTTTTCCTTGATGATTCACCTAGTCAGCCATCTATGGGCGATGCCAGAGCAGTAACATTGATTGGGATGCGTCCGTCTGCTCGACAAGGCCCCCTGCCGTTTTGGATTCATCAGGTCGTCGAATACGGTATCGCCGCGGTCGTGGCTTCAAGCGGCGCCCGGTTGCCGCAACCGGTGCTACCGATGGTGGCTGCGGTCGTCATCGTGGTGCTCGCCGCCACTGCCGATGGTCCGATGGCTGCCGTCCATCTGGTGAAACGCGGCCCGCATCGGGTGGCCGACTGTGTGGTCGGTATAGGGCTTATCGTTGCCGCGGTGGGGTTGTTTCGTCGGGTCGGTTCTAGTGCCGCCCTGCTCGCGGGTCTGGCCGGGGTGGCGCTGCTGGCGTTGAGTTGGCGGACGAACTACGCGCCCAAGCCGGTGAAGGTCAAGCAACCACGCTCAGCGACGCGGGTGGCGATGGCCGAAGTCGGGCGGCGAGCCAGCAACGCAGCGCGGCGCGCACACGGGCCCGAGGGCGAGGCGGCCGAGGGCATCACCAGGCAGAAGCCGTTGCGACCGAATCCCTCGGTGGCTGATAAATCGGCCTCGACATGGCCGCAGCCAGGCGCTCTCGACGGCATCGACATAGCCTCGGGGCCAGCGGTGACCGAGATTGGGACACCGGTGACTCCTTCGTCGTCGCCAGCCGCGGTGCCGATCAGTCGCGGGGCGCGAGCCGAGCAGGTCGGCCGGAAAGCGGGCAAATATGCCGCGGTGGGAGTAAAGGTGTGGCGGAACCGAAAGAACTGACGCCCACATGGCGAGCCGGTGGGCAGCAGAACGTCCCTCGGCCCGCAGACTGGCAATTGGGCGCCCCGGCTCCTTGGCACGGCCTGAATCGACCGGTCCGAATCGACCTCGATCCCCTCTGTGAGCGCATCCGAAGTCGTGGAGCGGGTCAGTCACCGTCGTACACCTTCGAAGGTGCTCGTTCTTCTGCTGTGCTCGTGGCGCTGTTCGAGGGAGACGCTGGCGCTGAGGTGCTCTTGACGAGGCGGGGTCAGCATCTCCGCAGCCACAAAGGTGAGGTGTGTTTCCCTGGCGGGCGCCAGGACCCCGGTGAGACAGCCGTACAGACGGCCCTACGCGAGGCGTTCGAGGAGGTCTTGCTTGTTCCCGAGGCCGTCAGCATCGTCGGCGAACTCGATCAGATGGCCACGCTTGGGAGTTACAGCCACATCTTCCCGATCGTCGGTCGACTCGCGATGCGCCCGGATTTGACGGCGGGCACGTCGGAAGTTGATCGCATTTTCACGGTGCCACTCACTGAGCTTTTGCGGGCTGACACCTTCCGTGAAGAGCGATGGATGCGAGGCGACGACCCATGGTTCGTCACCTTCTTTGAGCTCGATGATGAGACGATATGGGGCGCGACTGCCCGAATCCTGCGGGACCTTCTGGTCTTGGCACTGGCACGAGACACATAACTTTTCGCGCCGAAAAAAGCCAAAGTCAAGGCTTGACTTTGCATTTCTTGGGGCGCAAGCTGACCTACGTCAGAGCAACTCCGGCGGTATCCAAGGAGGTAGAAATGGCAAGGCCTTCTCTTCACGGTTTGGAAGCTCCACCGGGTTGAGCGACGGACAGCGCGCCGTCAGTGTGTGACCAACGGGTCACACATGTGTCGGTAGCACAGCATGGTCACTGTTCCCCGCGAGCTCCCACTCACGACCGGAATTCCTATACGGACCGGCATCGAGCATCGACGAGCAAACAGTTTTGCACCAGGTTCTGCCTGCCCTGTCCGCTCTCAACATGACGACCCTCGGCACCTCAATGGTGCCGAGGGTCGTCTCGTTTACGGGTTGGGTGTGCGGCTCCGGGTAGTGCGCATCGTGGAGACAATGACGACGGCTCCGACCACAATCATCGCCAAGAGCAGAAGACCGAGCAGGGCCAACTGGCCCGTCCCGCCACGATCACCGCTGGCCTGCGGCGCAGAACCAGAGTTCGGACGGGGAATGACAGACTTCGTCTGACCAGCTTCGGGTGCGAGCGTCGTCGAGACCGCCACGGCTGTCCCCGCCGCGAATACCCAAGGGCCTTGAGCCGAGCCCGCGCTGTCGGCGGATGCCGCGTCTGTCATCCAATCCATCGTGGCTGC
>JAYTVF010000413.1:0-12365 GCA_043744155.1 Acidimicrobiia bacterium
ACGGCGGTGAACACCTTGGCCGGATCGCCCGTGGATTCACGCATGTATTCCAAAATCAACCGCCCGATACCGCCTCGTAGCCCCGTCGAAAGTTCGGCCACGATGCTTCCCACCACGGCGGCATTGGCTCCGAGTTTGAGGGCCGGAACCAAGTATGGCAGCGCGGCGGGGATCCGCATCTTGATGAGCGACGCCTTCCACGGGGCGGCGTAACTGTCCATGAGTTCGACTGCGGCCGATGGTGGTGAGGATAGGCCTTTGAGTCCGCCGATCGAGATCGGGAAGAAGGCCAAAAAGGCGGCAATGACCGCAGCCGACATCCACTTCTGCCAGGTGAATCCGCCCACATGGAGCCGACCGCCCCAACTCACCACCAAGGGAGCCAACGCAATGAGCGGTACTGTTTGGGAGATGACCAGCCACGGCGCGAGGCCACGTTTGGCCACGTTGAACCGGGTCATCAAAATGGCCAAACCCATGCCGATGATCACCCCGAGCACCAAACCTACGAGCGCGATGCGCATGGTGAACCAGGCGCCGGAGAGCACGCTGACGACGATGGTGCCCGATCGTCCCCGTTGCTCGGCTCGACCGTAACGACGCAGCATGTCCCAGATATGCGGCATCGAGGTGTTCTCTGCCTTGGGCAGGATGCGAAGGCCCAAGATCTTGCCGCCGCGTGGCGGACCGACAGCCTTGTAGGCCTCCCATAGCACTGCCATCAACATGATGGCCACGAAAAACATCACTGCCTGACGGACTCGACGACGGTGGGCACCCGGCGTCACCGTGTTCGGCCTTCGCCGCGAGGTCTTCGTTGCCGAAAGGCGCCCGGTGTACACATCGTGCGTTAGGCCTTGGCCGCGACGTGTTCATGGAGGGCCGACATGATGCCGTTGCCGTAGGCGGCCAGCGTCGATTCCTTGGCGTCGTGCTGCAGGTAGATGTCGAACTGATCGACGCCGAGACCCTCGAGTTCCTTCAGCCGTTCGACCTGCGTTTCGGGTGGGCCGATGATGCAGAAGCGGTCGACGATATCGTTGGGCACGAACTGGGTGTGGGAATTGCCGGCCCGACCATGCTCGTTGTAGTCGTAGCCCTGTCGATCACGTATGTAGTCGGTAAGCGCTTGAGGCACGGCAGCAGAGTCACCATAGCGGGCCACGATATCGGCCACATGATTGCCGACCATGCCCCCGAACCACCGGCATTGGTCACGACCATGAGCAATGTCGTCAGTGACATAGGCCGGCGCCGCCACACAGATTTTGACCGCCGCTGGATCGCGCCCAGCCTTCTCGGCCGCGCCACGCACGGCGTTGATGCTCCACTCGACGATGACCGGATCGGCAAGTTGCAGAATGAAGCCGTCACCGATTTCACCGGCCAACGCCAAAGCTTTTGGTCCGTACGCCGCCACCCAAATCGGAAGCCGACTTTTCGCGCCCCACGGGAACCGCAACGACGAGCCGTTGTATTCGCACTCGCGACCATTGGCGAGTTCACGGATCACATAAATGGCGTCGCGTAGCGTCGCCAGCGTCGTGGGCTTGCCATTGGTGACCCGAACGGCGGAATCGCCACGCCCGATGCCGCAGATGGTGCGATTGCCGAACATCTCGTTCAACGTGGCGAACAGACTGGCGGTCACTGTCCAGTCACGCGTGGCCGGGTTTGTCACCATCGGGCCGACGATGACCTTGCGTGTTTGGGCCAAAATCTGGCTGTAGATGACGAAGGGTTCTTCCCACAACAGGTGGGAGTCGAACGTCCAGACGTAGTCGAAACCTTCCATTTCGGCCAGGCGCGCCAGTTCCACCACTTTGGATGCCGGGGGGTTTGTTTGCAGGACGACACCGAATTCCATCAGCGGCTCAACGGTTCTGTGGGAAGCCGAGATCGACCGAACTGGTCGAAGGGTCGGGCCAGCGGGCGGTGACCACTTTGGTACGGGTATAGAACTGGATACCGTCGGGACCGTACATGTGATTGTCTCCGAACAGCGACGACCGCCAGCCGCCAAAGCTGTAGTAGCTGACCGGAACCGGGATGGGCACATTGATGCCGACCATGCCGACCTGCACATCGAACTGGAATTGGCGAGCGGCGCCGCCGTCACGGGTGAACAGGGCCGTGCCGTTGCCAAATTGATGCCGGTGGATGATGGCAAGCGCTTCGGCGTAGGTATCGACCCGCACCACCGAAAGCACCGGTCCAAAGATCTCGTCAATCCAGACCGACATGTCGGGGGTCACATGATCGAGCAGTGAACAACCGAGGAAGAAGCCGTCACGTTGCATCTCGCCCCGGCCATCGACCAACACTTTTGCGCCGGCCTGCTCCCCCGCCTCGATGTAGCCAGCCACCCGATCCCGATGCTCACGGGTGACCAGTGGGCCCATTTCGCTACCGGGATCCATGCCGTCACCGATCTTGATGGCAGGCATGCGACTCTTCACTGCATCGACCAATGCGTCGCCCACACCACCGACGGCGACGCACACCGAGATGGCCATGCACCGCTCCCCCGCTGAACCAAATGCCGCCGAGATGGCGGCATCGGCAGCCATATCGATGTCGGCGTCGGGCAGCACGATCATGTGGTTCTTGGCCCCGCCCAGGGCCTGCACCCGCTTGCCCATACGGGTACCGGTCTCGTAGATATGGCGCGCAACCGGCGTGGATCCGACAAAGGAGATGGCGGCGATGTCGGGGTGTTCGAGCAGGCGGTCAACGGCAACCCGATCGCCGTGCACAACGTTGTAGACCCCGTCGGGAACACCGGCCTCCTTCAGCAGCGAGGCCACATAGTTGGTGACGGACGGATCCTTTTCCGATGGTTTCAGAATGAAGGTGTTCCCGCAGGCGATGGCGTTTGCGAACATCCACATCGGCACCATGGCCGGGAAGTTGAACGGGGTGATACCGGCTACCACGCCGAGGGGCTGGCGGATGGAGTAGACATCCACTCCGGTGGCGGCCTGCTCGGAGAAGCCGCCTTTCAGCAGGTGAGGGATGCCGCAGGCGAACTCGATGTTCTCCAATCCGCGGGCCACTTCACCAAGCGCGTCAGCGGTGACCTTGCCGTGCTCGAGGGTGAGCAGTCGGGCAATCTCCTTACGGTTCTCGTCGATCAGTTGGCGCAGTTTGAACAACACTTCGGCCCGTCGCGACAGCGACGTGGCCCGCCAACCGGGGAACGCAGCCTTGGCAGCCGCGACCGCCGCATCGACCTCGTCGACCGACGCGAACGCTACGTGCGCGCTCTGCAGGCCAGTAGCCGGGTTGAACACCGCACCGAACCGGCCCGACGTCGGTTCCAGAGTTTGGCCACCAACCACGTGGGAGACAAGTTTCATGAGATCAACCTTTCCGACCGCTGGCGTGACTCATACGAGGTACGACGAAAGGCCGCGCTTCACGAATCGACCGTGGCCTTTCGTGCCGACGTAGCTGTTGTTGTCGATGACAACCGTACCGCGGCTCATCACCGTGTCGACCTTGCCATCGATATTGAAGCCCTCCCACGCCGAATGGTCCATATTCATGTGGTGGGTATTGACGCTGATGTGGGTCTTGGCCCCGGGATCATAGATCACGATGTCTGCGTCGGATCCGGGAGCGATGATGCCCTTCTTCGGATACATACCGAACATGCGCGCCGGAGTGGTGCAGGCCACTTCGATCCAACGTGAGAGTGACAGATTGCCGGTCACCACGCCCTGGTAGAGCAGGTCCATGCGATGTTCCACCGAGCCGATGCCGTTGGGGATCTTGGCGAAGTTACCAAGGCCGAGTTCCTTTTGATCCTTCATGCAGAACGGGCAGTGATCGGTGGAAACCACGGCCAATTCGTTCATGCGCAAGCCCTTCCAGAGATCCTTGGAATGGTGCTCATGCTTGGAACGCAATGGCGTGGAACACACGTAGGCCGCACCCTCGAAACCCGGCTTCATCAGGTGATCTTCGAGTGACAAATAGAGGTACTGCGGGCAGGTTTCCGCGAAGACGTTGGCACCCTTGTGCCGGGCGGCGGCCACTTCTTCCAGGGCCTCGCTGGCCGACATATGCACGATGTAAAGCGGCGTATTACCGGCCACCTTGGCCAGTTGGATGGCGCGGTGGGTGGCCTCCCCCTCCAGTGCAGATGGCCGGGTGAGCGAATGGAAATACGGCGCCGTGTCACCGCGTGCCAACGCTTGGGCGATGAGTACATCGATGGCGATGCCGTTCTCGGCGTGCATCATGATGACCGCACCGTTGTCGGAAGCCTTCTGCATGGCCTGCAATATCTGGCCGTCGTCGGAGTAGTACACGCCCGGGTAAGCCATGAACATCTTGAAACTGGTGATGCCCTCGTGATGCACCAGTTCGTCCATGGCCTTGAGCGAATCGCTATCGACGCCGCCGATGATCTGATGAAAGCCGTAGTCGATTGCGCACTCGCCCGCGGCTTTGGCGTGGCGGGCGGCCAGGGTGTCTTGCACACGCTCGCCCAGGGTCTGGCTGGAAAAGTCGACGATAGTGGTGGTGCCGCCCCACGCCGCGGCCCGTGTGCCGGTCTCGAAGGTGTCCGATGCCTCGGTGCCACCGAACGGCAACGACATATGGGTATGGGCGTCGACGCCGCCGGGGATCACGTACTTGGCTTGGGCGTCGATGACGCGGTCTGCGGTCAAGCCGAGCGCAGCGACTTGGCCGGGAGCCAAGATGGCGGCAACGGTTTCGCCATCCACCAGTACGTCGGCCTTGTCGGCCCCGGTCGGGCCGATGACGAGGCCGTTGATGATCAGAGTTCGTGCCATCGTTCAGTCCTTTGTGAGGTCGCCATAGGCGTCGGGGCGACGGTCTCGGTAGAAAGCCCATCGATCTCGAACGGTTTTGATCAGATCCATGTCGAGGTCTCGGACAATCAGTTGGGGCTTGTACGGGTCACCCGTATCGCCGACGAACTTGCCTTCGGGATCGACGAAATAGCTGGTGCCGTAGAAGTCGTCGTCACCGAGCGGCTCGATACCGACTCGGTTGATGGCGCCCACGTAGTACTCATTGGCGACAGCCGCCGCCGGTTGCTCGAGCTTCCAGAGATAGTTCGACAGCCCGCGCGAAGTAGCCGATGGGTTGAACACGATCTCGGCACCGTTCACGCCAAGAGCCCGCCAGCCTTCGGGGAAGTGCCGGTCGTAGCAGATGTACACCCCAACCTTTCCGACGGCGGTTTCGAAGATGGGATATCCGCCGTCGCCGGGCCGGAAGTAGAACTTCTCCCAGAAGCCGTAGGTGTGCGGGATGTGCTGCTTGCGGAACTTGCCGAGATAGGTGCCGTCGGCGTCGATCACAGCGGCGGTGTTGTAGTAGAGCCCTTCACGCACGACTTCGTACATCGGCAGCACGAGCACCATGCCCGTCTCTCGGGCGATGGAGCAGAACCGCTGCGTGGTGGGGCCGTCAGGGATCTGTTCGGTGTACGCGTAATACTCTTTTTCCTGCACTTGGCAGAAGTAGGGGCCGTAGAACAGCTCCTGGAAACACATCACCTGCGCGCCCTGGGCGGCGGCGGCGTGGACCGCCTGTTCGTGCTTGTCGATCATGGATGCCTTGTCGCCTGACCAGTCGGTCTGCAACAACGCTGCTCGTACCGTTCGTGCCATGAGTCCCCGATCTGTTCGGCCAAGCTCTGGGCCAGATGACCCTGCCTGAACCAGAATCCTATTGACACAAGCGCTAGGGGACAAGAGACTCTTTGTACCAGGACAATGAAGGTTCGTTTCGGAGAGGCGCAGCGCGTGGACGGTATCGGTGAGGTCGGTGACATCGTGGAGCGGATCGCCGACCGCAGCGCCCGTGGCATTGCCGGAGCTATGAGCCGCATGATCACCGACGGCACCTTCGCGCCGGGCAGTCGACTCCCAACGGTGCGAGCATTCGCCCACAGCCTGGGGGTGAGCCCGACCACGGTCGGAGAGGCGTGGCTGGCCCTACGTCGCTCAGGCGGTATTGAAACCCGCGGGAGAATCGGCACTGTTGTGGTCGGCAGGCCCGGCCTCGTCGTTCCGCAGCGCTATCGAGATATCGCCGAAGGTCACGGACATTTCGCCATGGACCTGTCTGCTGGTACCCCGGATCCGGATTTGCTTGCCGACCTCGGCCCCCTGCTCGCTCGCGTCAGCCGCCAAACGCTCACAACCAGCTACCTCGACAATCCGGTCATTCCCCAACTCGACGAGGTATTGCGAGCCCGCTGGCCGTTTCCCCCTGAGGCCCTTACCGTGGTCGACGGCGCGATGGACGCACTCGACCGCATCGCCACCCAGGTCATTCGGTTCGGTGATCGAGTGTTGGTGGAGAACCCCGCCTTTCCACCCTTGCTCGATCTGCTCGAACAACTTGGCGCCGAGACCATTGGACTGGCGATGGACGACGAGGGCATCGTGCCGTCGGCGTTGGCGGCTACATTGCCACTCCAACCCGTGGCGCTTTTTCTGCAGCCGCGAGCCCACAACCCGACCGGATGGTCGATGACGCCGTCCCGAGCCGAACAACTGGCTTCCCTACTGCGCGATCGACCGCTCACCATCATCGAGGATGACCATGCCGGCGATATCGCCCTGTCGCCTCCGGTGAGTCTCGGCCGTTGGCTGCCAAGTTGGACGGTGCACATCCAGGGCTTTTCAAAGAGCCACGGACCCGACCTGCGGCTGGCCGCCGTCGGTGGAGCCGCTGGACCGATAGAACGGGCCGTGACCCGCCGATTACTCGGACCTGGTTGGTCGAGCCGGTTGTTGCAGATGGTACTTTTCGAGTTACTCACGGACCCAGCCGCGCTCGACCGGATCGCCGACGCCGCCCAGGCCTACGCTGATCGACGCGCCCGCGTGGTGGCGGCTCTGGCCGCTCGGGGGGTCACCACGACCGGAACCGACGGAATCAACCTGTGGGTCGAGGTGGCCCAGGAACGAAGCGCCCTCGTCACCCTGGCTAGTCGAGGAATAGGGGTCGCCCCCGGCACCCCGTTCCTGGTGTCGCCCCTAGCCAACGATCATGTTCGCATCACCATCAGCTCGATACGGGGCGACATCACCCCGCTCATCGATCACCTCGCCACGGCCGCCGCTGCGGGCCACCGCCGCAACACCCGCGTCCGACGCTGAAGCACCGACACTCTTGGCCGAGGCTCATATTTCGATGCGGCCGATCTCGAGAGCCGGGATAAGCCGAGGTGCGGCCGAGGTGCGGCCGGGACAAGCCGAGGTGCGGCCGACTAGCGGCGCTCAGTGACTTTCTTCTTCGGCGGAACCTTGAACGGCGCCTCGATCAGCGCGTCGAACTGGGCATCGTCTGGCTGCTTGGGCTCGTTCAGACGCTGCAGGTAAACCTTGAGCGACGCACGGGCGGGAGCAACCTGCTCACCCTTCACGCCGATGGAGCGAGCCAAGGCGTCTTTCGCCTTGGCGACACGTTCCTTACGCAGAGCCTTTTCCGCATCGGAGAACGAGCGGCCGGTCTTGGCTGCTGCAGTTGCCGGCGTCGCAAGCCGACGGGCTTCGAGTTCCTGGATCGTCGTGAGCTTGGGGCTGGCCATGGAAAAAGTTCCTTCAGGTTCGGGAGGACGCAAGCTTACGCGCTGGCACGTTTTCACGACAGTCGGCCCGGTAGCGCGTGACTCACCGTCCAATCATCAGCAGCTCATACCCGACTCCAGTAGGTCAGGAACGTGTCGATTTCCGGATACACACAACGGTCTCCGGGCGTGGAACCGCCCCTTGCGAACCGGCGACGCTTGATCCGTTGGGGCGTAGCAAAAGGTGTGTGTTGTCGCTTCCTCACTCAAGCCGGTTGGCCATCGATGATTGTCGTCGAAATAAGGGGGACGCCGGGGCGGTAGACGAAGTCGATCGGCTGCGCAGTGTTGAGGAAAATGAGGTTGGCTCGAGCCCCGACCGAGATGCGGCCGATATCGCGGCGGCGCAGCGCAGCGGCACCACCCGCGGTGGCCGCCCAAATCGCTTCGTCAATGGTCATGCGCATGTCGCGCACGGCGAGCGCGATGCAGAACCCCATCGATGTGGTGAAGCTCGACCCAGGGTTACAGTTCGCAGCGAGGGCCGCGGTACCGCCAGCGTCGAGTAAACGACGAGCGTCAGGGTAGGGCTGCCGGGTGGAGAAATCGGTGGCCGGGAGAAACGTGGCCACCGTTGCGCTGCCGGCCAAGGCTTCGATATCGGCGCCCGATAGATAGGTGCAGTGGTCGGCCGAGGCGCAGCCGATATCGACCGCGAGTTGCACACCTGGGCCATAGCCGAGTTGGTTGGCGTGCAATTTCAGGCCGAGCCCGGCTGACCGTCCCGCTTCGAGCACGGCGCGGCACTGGTCGGCGTCAAACGCACCTTGTTCGCAGAACGCGTCGATCCACCGGGCATGGGGGGCGCAGGCAGAGAGCATGTCGTTGCAGACCAACGACACGTAGTCATCGGTGCGACCGTCGAATTCAGGCGGCACCACATGAGCGCCGAGGAACGTGGTTTCCGGGCTCAATTGCCGAGCGATCGCGAGCGTTCGGGCCTCGTCGGTCACGTTGAGGCCGTAACCCGACTTGATCTCGATGGTCGTTGAGCCGGCGCGGCGAGCCTCAGCCCGCAGCGCAGTTGCCTGGGCGAGCAGGTGCGCGTCCGACGCAGCTCGGGTGGCGGCGACGGTGGTGCGAATACCCCCGGCGGCATACGGGACGCCGGCCATGCGGTTGGCGAACTCATCGGCTCGATTGCCAGCAAACACCAGATGGCTGTGACTGTCGACAAACCCGGGCAGCACACAGCGTCCGGCGGCGTCGATCACACCATCGGCCGAGGGTGCGGCGCCTGCGCCGACCGATTCGATTCGACCGTTCGCCATGACAATCCACGCGTCGCTCAGTCGTCCGGCCGGACCGGTTTCCCAGCTCAGATCATTGGTCAGCAACAAGCCGATATTTCTGATCACTGTCGATTCGGTCATGACCAGAGCGCCTGAATCGACGCACCGAGCATGCGAGAAACGTCGATCGATTGATGCCTTCCGGCCGAGACAATGACCCGCCCGCCGACCATGACATGGTAGACATCGCCAGCGGAAGCGCAGAACACAACTGCCGCAGCGGCATGGGCTTGATCCGTGCCTGCGAGGCGGGTCGATTCCAGTGACACGGTCGTCAGATCGGCAAGCGCGCCAACGGCGATTCGCCCGGCGTCGAACCAGCCCAGGCTTCGAGCACCCGCCGACGTGACGGCCGCGAGCAGTTCACCAGGTTGATGGTTTCCCCTGGTCAGGGTAGCCATGCGTTGATTCATCTCGACGGCTCGAATCTCAGCGAACGGGTCGACAACTGCGTGCGAATCACTCCCAATGGTCAGCGGAACTCCGTTAGATCGCAAGGTCGTCGTCGGGCCGATGCCGTCGGCGAGGTCGCGCTCGGTCGTCGGACAGATGCAGCAAGCCGCTCCGCTTTCGGCGTATAGCGAGTGATCGGTGGTCGTGAGATGGGTGGCATGTACTGCGGTGAACCGCTCGCCGAGCACTCCCTCGCTATGGAGCAGTTCGGTCGGAGTGACACCATGCGCAGCGACGCACTGCTCGTTCTCCGCGGGCTGCTCGCTCACATGGGCGTGCAGGGGAACGTTGCGCGCCGTGGCCCAGGCCGCCACCTCGGCGAGCGCTGATCGAGGTACGGCCCGTACCGAATGGATCGCGGCGCCGAGCTTGGCCACGGGCGAGTCTATTGTGCTCGCCGCTACCCGCTCGGCCCAGCCTGTCGCGGTTCCGTCGCAGAATCGGCGCTGGATTGCGTTCAACTCGGTGTCCGGCGAGAACCCCGCCCGGAGGTAGCAGGTGTCGAGCAACGTGAGTCTGATGCCGGCGGTGGCGGCGGCCTCGACCAGGGCGTTACTCATCTCGTTCGGGTCTGCGTACGGCACACCGCCGGCGCCGCGGTGGAGATAGTGGAACTCTCCGACGGTGGTGTATCCGGCCAGCGCCATTTCGGCGTACGCCGCGGTAGCCAGCGCACGATAGGAATCGGGGTCGAGTCGGTCGGCGAGGGTGTACATCTGGGTGCGCCAGGTCCAGAACGTGCCCATTTCAGCGTGTGTGCGGCCACGCAACCCACGGTGAAATGCGTGGCTATGCCCGTTCACCATGCCCGGCAGCGTCACCCCGTCGAGTCGCACCGACCCGACGGGCGACGCGGTCACCCCGAGGGTCACGGCCGTGATGCGATCGCGAATGACCTCGATAACCACACCCGATTCGACTTGCCCGTCGAGGGTCCCGAGCCATGCGTACTCGCACCAGTACACGGTCATAGGGGCGTCACGACCCGACGCGGGCGACGAAGGCGGTGATCCGCTCGACAAAGGCGCTGCGGTGGAAACGCTCGAACTGCTCCCAGGTCGTGAACGTGGTCGGGTCCGTCACACGGTCCAAGAAGAGCTTGCCGTCGAGGTGATCACACTCATGTTGAAATGTGCCAGCGGTGAGTCCCCGCCGGACCTCGTCGTGCGCGTTGCCGTCACGGTCGAGGTAGCGCAGCCGTACATTCACGTACCGGCTGACCGTGCCGCGAAGGTTCGGCACCGACAGGCAGCCCTCGTTGATCTCCACCGTCTCCTCATCGATCGGCTCGATGATCGGGTTGACGACGACGGTCAATGGAATGCGTGGTTTGTACGGATACCGAGGGTTGTCACCTACCTCGATCGCCGCGATCCGAACAGGCATGCCGACCTGATTGGCAGCGAGCCCGGCGCCGTTTGCATGACGCATTGTGGCAATCAAATCGTCAATGAACGACTGGGTCTCGGGCGACGCCAACTCCTTATGGGTGAGCGCTCGCGCCTGTTCGCGCAGCACTGGATGCCCGACCGTGAGGATGTCGAGCACCGTCATTGGACCGCGCCCTCTCGCATCGGGATGCGCACCCCGCGCTCGGCCGCAACCTCGACCGCCCGTGGGTAGCCGGCATCGGCGTGGCGGATCACACCCATGCCCGGGTCGTTCACCAGCACCCGGCCGAGCTTGTCAGCCGCCATGTCAGTGCCGTCGGCTACGACCACCATGCCCGCGTGGATGGAGCGACCGATGCCGACACCCCCGCCATGGTGGATACTCACCCACGTTGCGCCACTTGCGGTGTTCACCAGGGCGTTCAGCAGCGGCCAATCCGCGATTGCGTCGGAGCCATCCATCATCGATTCGGTTTCTCGATAGGGAGATGCCACCGAGCCCGAGTCGAGATGGTCACGACCAATGACGATCGGCGCCGATAGTTCACCGGTGCGGACCATCTCGTTGAACCGTAGGCCGAGGCGGTGGCGTTCGCCGTAGCCGAGCCAGCAGATGCGTGCCGGGAGACCCTGAAAAGCGACGCGCGTTCCCGCCAGGCTGATCCACCGGTGCAATGCCTCGTCGTTCGGAAACTCCTCGAGTACGGCCCTGTCAGTTGCGGCAATATCAGCCGGGTCTCCGGACAACGCCACCCACCGGAATGGCCCCTTTCCCTCGCAGAACAGCGGCCGAATGTAGGCGGGGAGAAAGCCGGGGTAGTCAAAAGCCCGCTCGAAACCGCCCAGTTTCGCTTCGGTGCGCAGGCTGTTGCCGTAGTCGAACACTTCGCTGCCGGCATCCATGAACCCGACCATCGCTCGACAATGGGCCGCCATCGAAAGGCGAGCGCGACGGATCAATTCCTGCGGATCATTGGCCGCCATGGCCGCAGTGGCTTCGGGCGTGAGATGGGCCGGCACGTAACTCAGCGGATCATGCGCGCTGGTCTGATCAGTGACGATATCGGCTGGGAAGCCTATCTCCAGCAGCTTGGGCAGTAGCTCCGCAGCGTTGCCAACCAACCCGACCGACAGGCCACGACGCTCATCTCTGGCCTTCAGACAACGGGCGACCGCATCGTCCATCGAGTCCGCGATTTCGTCGAGATAACGGGTCTCGACCCGGCGTTTCACCCGCCAGGCATCGACGTCGATGCACAGCGCGACGCCGTCGTTCATCGTGACCGACAACGGTTGCGCACCGCCCATCCCGCCGAGTCCGGCCGTGAGTGTGATGGTGCCGGCCAGAGTGCCGTTGAACTTGCGGCGAGCGATTTCGGCGAAGCATTCATAGGTACCTTGCAGGATGCCTTGGGTGCCGATGTAGATCCACGAACCGGCCGTCATCTGCCCGTACATCGTGAGACCCATCGCTTCGAGGCGGCGGAATTCGTCCCAATTCCCCCACTCGGGCACCAGGTTCGAGTTCGCCAACAGCACCCGAGGCGCCCAAACGTTCGTGCGGAAAACGCCAACGGGCTTGCCGGACTGGACCAGCAGCGTCTCGTC
>JAYTVF010000414.1:0-3542 GCA_043744155.1 Acidimicrobiia bacterium
GAAGTGGTGATCGCGTATTCCTACGTTGCCGACACCACCGGCCAGGGGGGCGGCGGACGAATCAACAATCCCTATATCGCAGTGTGGATCGAAGGTGCCGACGGCTCAATCGTACGCAACGTCAGTGTCAGCTATCAGGTTGGCCGTGGCGACCGCTGGCTGAACGAGCTTCGCCGATGGTTCAGCGCTGAGCAGGCGTATGTGGCCAAGGGCGGGCCAGCATCGATTCAAACCATCTCGAGTGCCACTCGTGTCCCAGGAGCGTCGAAGGTTGTGTGGGACGGCCTCGACGAGAAGAAGCAGCCGGTAGCGTTTGGCGACTACTTCGTCTGCATCGAAGCGTCCCGCGAGCGTGGGCCCTATCAGATCGTTCGCGAATCGGTAGCAATCGGTGCCGAACCGGCCGTGAAGACGCTGGCCGACAACGGTGAGCTCCAGAAGGTTTCCGTTGAGCTCCGAGCCCGAGGATAGCCCTCGGGCCGGTAGGGGCCGGTCGAGCCGAGGTGTCGCCACTCAGAAGTGGACGCGCTTGATCCATGTTTACACGAGCATGATCTGTCTGCTGCTCGTGCTGTTCTTCTCGGTGACCGGCCTCACGCTGAATCACCCGTCATGGGGTGCCAAGACCAGTGTCTCCACCGCAAAAGGAACGATGCCGGCGAACTGGAAGACGGGTGACACCATCGACTGGCTGGTGGTCTCGGAGCATCTTCGGTCCGCAAACGGGATCACAGGATTGGTGAGTGATCGCCGCGACGAGAATGGCGAGGCGACCATCTCGTTCAAGGGTCCCGGCTCGGCTGCAACCGGGGTGGTCAATGACAACACCGGTACCTATACCCTCACCAGCGAGGCTGAAGGCCTGCTGGGTGTAATGAATGACATCCACAAGGGCCGCAACACCACGCGTTCGTGGAGGTGGGCCATTGATGTCATTGCCGCCGTGCTAGTCGTGATCTCGCTCAGTGGTCTGATGCTGCAATTCTTCCTGCGTCGACGGCGACGAAGTGCTTACGTCACCGCCGGCGTCGGTGTGGCGCTCGCGGTAGTGCTGATGTATCTGTCGCTCGGTTGACGGCAGTCCACGCTGGGTTGGTGTGCAAGGTTCCGGCTTGATCGATGACGCAGCATGCGATCGGGCCGATCGGTTCGCCACTCGGCCCGATCGGGTGAAGGGCACCAAGCCATTCCTGTCCGCCTGATGGGCTCAACACGCTGAGCACGGTCGCAACGACGTCGGCGGTGGTGGCGTCACGGGCGATGGCGCTGGCGGATGTCACGTCGTCGACTGGCCAACCGGTTCGTGGGTCGATGACATGGCTGAACCATCGACCACCGACTTGGTAGCCGCGTCGGGCCAGGCCGCTGGTAGCCATTCCCTGGCCCTGCACCTCGACCGCGGCGAGCGGGGCCACGTTGTCATAGGCGCGTTTTGGATCCTCCACGCCGACCAGGATCGGATCTGACCCCTGATGTAGCAAGTCTCCGCCGATGTTGACCAGGATGTCTTCGATCTCGTCGCTCATGACGCTGGCGGTGGCGAGGTCGACGATCATTCCCTTGGCGATGGCGTTGAAATTCAGGGTGTGGCAGGGCCCGGTGCGCTCGGTGTCGGCCGAATACGGAGGTGTGCGGATGGCATCGGCGAGGTCGAGCACTTCGTCTGGTGTCGGCAGAATGCCATCAGATTCAGCCTGCTTCCAGCGTTGCGTCAATGCTCCCACGGCCGGATTGAACGCTCCGTCGCTCGATGCTTGCCAGAACGATGCAGTTCGCAGAAGCGTGCGAAGTTCGGGGCTCACTCGGGTAACCTCACCGCGCTTCCACCGGCTCAGCTCGCTGCCGGGTCGGAAGGCGCTGAAGATGTCTTCGAGTCGCTCTATCTCGGCCAACAGCTGATCCTCAGCTAGTTTGGCTCGACGGTGCGAGCGGGCTTTGATGCGGGTAGTCAGTACCGTTCCGAGCACGGGTTCGTGATGCGATCGGAAGAACCGACTCGATCGAAAGAGCGCCACGGCTAGAGATTACAAGCGGGCCGCCGACCTCGGGGATGTCAAAGAGGCGTCTACCGATATGGGAGGCTTGGGTTCATGCCCAAGGCCATCAGCGTTCGCGCTCTGAAGAAATCGTACGGTGATTTCACTGCGGTCGATGGCGTCGAATTCGATGTCGCCGAGGGAGAGTGTTTCGGCATTCTCGGACCCAATGGTGCAGGAAAAACTACGATCGTCGAGCCTACGCCGTGACGGCCGAAGAGCACATGTCGTGGCAACACGGCCGCATGGCCCTCACGCTGATGGCCTGGCTGGTCGTCGGCGCGGTGCTATGCCTGACGACGTTCCGTTGGGTCGACGAACGTCGCTAACGCCTGCCGGGGCGGTCGCTTGCCAAGCGACTTGAACCGTTTCTGCAGGACGAGGCCGATCATTTCGATGCCCAGCAAAACAGCCTTGCGCTTGTCGCCGGTCACAGAACTCTCCCCTATCCGGGGGAGATAGCGCACCGGCACCTGAACGAACGGGTGGCGCCTGATCAAGCTGAGCAGCATCATTTCCAACCCGAACGACGAGCCATACAGTTCAAAGTAGGGCGTGATGTCGTTAATGACCGGTCGCTTGAGGATGCGGAAGGTGCAGCCAACATCGGACAGGTAGGTAGTATTGAACAGTACCTCTACCAGCTTGGCAACGGCCCAGTTGCCCCACTTGAGCGAGAAGTCCATGTTGGCGCCGTCGAAGATGAACTGACTCACGGTGCGGCTACCAAGCACGACATCGGAGTCCGTCAGAAAGGGCAAAAGCTTGAAGAGATCGTTCGGGTCGAAGGTGCCGTCGGGCTCGCAGACGCACACGATGTCGGCCTGGGTTTCGGTGAATCCGCGGCGGATGGCCGAGCCGTAGCCCTGACGGGATTCGAATACCTCACGGGCTGCGCTGCCCACCAAGTTGGGGCTGGTGTCGGGATGAGCGTTGTTGTTGACGACAACGATCTCATCGACCAATCCGAGCGCCGCGAATTTGGCCACGCATGCCGCGATGCTCTCGGCTTCGTTGTAGGTCGGCAGGATGACTGCGACCGTCTGGTTCTGCCACATCCGACGTTTACCGGGCCCGCATGGCGAGGTGTCTCACGACCGACAAAGGTACACGACCTGTGGCGACGCTCCGGGATGGCTGCCGCCGTGCTCCTAGACTAACGGTGTGTCCGCCGCCGTTTCGTCTTCGTTCGCCCGCCTTGCTCCCTGGCATTGGCCGGTTTCGGTGCATCGCCGCATGGTGCGGATCGAGGAGCGAAACAACGAGATCGCCAATCAACTCGGCCATCTCACCATGGTGGCCAACCAGATGAACCACACGGTCAACGACCTGTCGCAACGGATGTCCGACCACCGGGCCGACACCGAGACCATCGCCGCGTTGGCCCTCACGTTTCGCCGCTTCGCAGCCGACATCACCTCCCACTTCGATGAGGTTCTGGCCGCTCTTCCGCAGCAATCCGACGCAAACTAGCCAGGCGAAGGCCAAGCGTACTGACTGACGTGG
>JAYTVF010000415.1:0-12286 GCA_043744155.1 Acidimicrobiia bacterium
TTCCCGAAACCCTAACAGTGCATCCTGGTGCAGAGGCGGTGGTGCGGGTCGAGGTCCGCGGGAAGCGACCGTGGATGGGGACCCCGCAAGTCCGGCCCCTCACCATCGAAGCGCGGGCCAACAACACGCTCACCGATCGGCCCGATGACGCCGCCGAATTCGGCGCCACGGATCAGGCAATGGGCACCGTTGTGCAACGTCCGTGGCTGTCACGAGGCATCATCTCGATGCTCGGACTGCTGCTGGCGGCCGCGGTATTCGGCGCTGTTTTCACCGTCAGCCTCGGCAGGGTGGCCAAAGTGGCTAAGTCGGGCGAGGAACTGTTGAAAAAGTCGCTCGCCAAGGACGGGGCGGGGGATCACCTTGCTCCCGTCGGCATTGGTGGCACTGTCACGTCGGCCACCGGATCGGGCCTCGACGGTGTGGCTGTCGAACTGTTCGACACTGCCAAGGGCCCGTTGCTGCCGACCCGAAGCACCGTCACCGATCCCACCGGGGTGTTTCTCTTTGCCTCGCTCCCCGCCGGTACGTTCAAGTTGAAGGTTGTCGGCGCCGGGTTTGGTGAGCTGTGGTATCCCAAGGGCGCCACCTTCGACGGTGCCGAAGATCTGGTGATCGAGCCAGCCAAAGGCATCGAAGGCTTGGCCGTACATCTGGCCGGGTTGCCAGCTGAGATGGTCGGTGTGGTCATCGGCCCCGACGTGGCCGGTGCCATCGTAAGCGTGCGGGTGCCATCGGGCGCGCTTCCCGCCAGTGGCGGGGGCGCCTCGGCCGTCGTCAAACAATTCCCCGTTGACGCCGCTGGCATTTTCGACATCGTCGATCTGCCCACCCCGGCGACCTATGAAATCTCCGCCACCAAACCGGGAATGACCAGCGAAGCCCGCGTGATTGGCCTGGCCCCGGGCCAGAAAGTCGACAAGATCTCTCTGCTGCTACGCCTTGGCGATGGCATCGTGTCGGGCCAAGTGCTCGATCGAACCGGTCAACCAGTGTCCGGGGCCAAGATCGTCGTCAGCGACGGCTCGCTCTCGCGTGACACGATCTCGTTATCGGGCCCCACGACGGCAGCGGGCGAGCCGACCACAGCCGGCACCTTCGAGCTGCGCAACCTGCAGACTCCATCCACGCAATCGCTCACCGTGACCGCTCGCGGATACTTCCCTGAGAGCCAGACGCTGAAGCTCGACAAACAACAGTCTCTGACGGGCCTGCGGGTCGTCTTGGTCGCCAGCGAAGGATCGCTTGGTGGTCATGTGACGGGGCCGAGCGGGTTGCCACTCGGCAATGTGCTCGTCACCGCGGTCGGCTCGACCGGCACCGTGACGACATCAAGCCTCACCAGCGGCGACATCGGCTCTTGGCTGCTGACGAACCTCACGTTACCCGGCGCCTACACCGTGACCTTCAGCGGCCAGGGTTTGGCCAGCCAGACGATGGCACTCAGCCTCACGCTCGACGCGGCCAACAAGCTCGACGCCGACGTGAAACTCAGCGCCTCGGTGGCTTCAGTTCGGGGTCTCATCCGAGAATTGGGCACTGCCGATCCCTCGACCTGCAATCCGGACGATGTCGTGGTGAACGACTGTCCTGGCCATCTCGCTGGTGTCACAGTGAAGATCGCCAGCAGCGGTGCCAACCGGCAGACGCTGTCTGCTGATATCTCGACTGGCGCCTATCGATTCGATGGGCTTCCCCCGGGTGCCTACACGGTGTCGTTCTCGCGGATTGGTTCGACGCCCCAGACATTGTTCGTCGAGCTAGCGGCGGGTGACAGCAAGTCGTTGGCCGACATTTTGTTGGAGCCACAGGCCCGCATCATCGGCACGCTGACCTCCACCTCCCTTCCGGCGGCCAACGTCGGGGTGAAGGTGTATCGCATTGGTGACTACCCGAACACGGTTGCATTCTCGACCGTGAGCGACGCCAATGGGCAGTACCAGGTGATCGGGCTTGATGCTCCCGAGACCTACGTCATTGAGTTCCAAGTCCCTGCGGGCGGACCAGTGCAATCGAGTACCCGGGTGTTCCTCCGTCCGGGTGAGGTTGGCAATGGCGATGCATCGCTATAGCGCACCGATCGGTGCGGCCTGCATAGGCCGCGGTGTGCGGGCCGAGGCCCGCCCATCGATCGGTGTATTCGGATTTTTCGGAGCAGACGACCAAGCAGGGGTGCAACCATGAAAGTGACCTTGAAGCAGGCCGAACTCGATCTGGCACCGGGTGGTACCACCTGTGTCGATGTGCTCGTCGAGAACAACGGGCGCACTACCGTCGCGCCGACGCTTGACGTTATTGGACTCGATGGCGCCGTGCCGTCTGGGCTGATGACGCTGAGCTCGCTGCGTCCGGGCGAATCAGCCCGCACGACACTCACGCTCAGCTTGCCCTCTGACGCGGTGCCCGGGGACCGTCGCGTTGCGGTCGTCGCGCAAGACGCTGGCAGCACTTCCCACGCCGCCGCCCACGTGACGCTTCGTACCGGATCAGCTGCGCAGGTGTCAATGCACATCTCGCCTCGCGAACAGCGGGCCAAGATGAAAGCTCGCTTCAAGGTCAACCTGCATAACCATGGAGAAACCCCCATTGATCTGGCCTTGAGCGGCGCAGGTGAGGGGCTTCGGCTGAAGTTCAAGCCAGCACAGTTGATGCTGCCGGTCGGTCACAGCGTGCGCGTGCGAGCCAAGGTTCGGTCGACGCGCCCTGCATTTTTCCGGGAACGTCGTCGCCCCTTCATGATCTCGGCGCAAGGTACCGGCACGCCGGTGGCCGAGAGCGGTTCGTTCACCCAGTTCACGCTCATCCCCGGTCGGGCGTTTCGGACCCTGGCCATGATCCTGGTCTTCGCCCTCTTCAGCACTGGGGCGTACGCCGCCAAACAGCGCTACGGCGAGAGCACCAAGAAGGCCGCTGCGACCGCCGCGTCGAAATCAACGACGACGGCGGCGGCTACTCCTAAAGGGGGCACCGGGAAGAAGCCTGCAACCGCTACGCCAGCCCCCGCCGGCGCCACGGCGCCAGTGGGTACCCCGGCGACTGGCGCCGATGTCGCCGCAGGTGGCGCAGCCCCGGATGCGGCGGCCCCGGTAGGTCCGGCGGCTGTCGAAAAGGCCAAGCCGGTCGATACGACCGCCACGCCTGCTGCCGCGGTCATCAGCGGAACGATTAACGGCCCGGGCAACCTCAACGGTATCCCCGTCGTGCTACAGCGCGTGTCGCTCGGAGATGTGTCCTCGCCGAAGCGGGCTGGCAAGCTGCCAGCTCAAGGTGCGAACAATCTGCTATCGGCCGAGGTGTTGTCCGAGCAGCGCTCGGTGACTGACATCGGCGGCCGCTTCCGATTCGCCGGCAACTTGGCGGTGCCGGGTATCTACCGCATCACCGCCACTCTCGGCGGGTATGAAAAGGCCAGCGTCATCGCGTCCTTGACGCCCGACGTCCCTTCCTCTGAGGTGGCTATTGGCCTGGTGCCAGCCAGCGGGAAGCTCTCCGGCAAGATCGTTGACGCCAACGGTCTGCCAATCGGTGACGCCACCATCACGGTACGCGATGGCGATCTGACCTACACCGCCCGCACCGCTTCGCAGGGAGACGCGGCCGGAGTGTGGTCGATTGAAGGCGTCCATACGCCAACCACCTACCTCGTCAGCGCGGTTGCGGGCGGTTTCGCCACCGGGAGCTCGTTGATCGAACTCGGTGGTGGCCAGGTTCGCGGTGATGCCAACCTCACGTTGGTGCGCGGCCTTGGTACCGTGCACGGCTTGGTTTCCAGCCGCGGCAAAGGGGTCGGCGGCATCACCATGGAATTGCGGGCGGTAGAAGGCGACACCATTCGAACCACCACGACCCTCACCGACACTTCCTTGCTCGGGTCGTTCGTTCTGGCGAATCTGCCACTCGGCCGCTACGCCGTGACTCTGTCTGGGTCGGGCTGGCTGACCCAGACGCGCCAGATCATGCTCGACTCCGGCGACCTGCTCGTTGATGTCAGCGACCTGCGGAAATCAACGGCCGTCGTGCAGGGACGCGTCTTCCAGATGGCAGGCCTCGGCTGCACCTACCCAGCTCCTGGGGCCACTGGCGCCGACGCCACCGCCCAACCGTGCGGCAATGTGGGCATCACGGTACAAAGTGATCAGGGCTCGTGGCGCACGACGTCGACATCGGGCACCGGCGAATTCTCGGTGGCCGGTGTGCCCGCTGGTACATTCACCGTTCGCCTCGAACGCTACGGCTACACGCCCGCCACGCTGACGGTCACGGTTGGGGCCGGTGACATCGCCACGGTTGGACCGGTCGTCGGCGCAGGCATCGACCCCATCGTGTTGCAGCTCAGCCTCACCGGTGGCGGCACCAACTCAGCAATGCGGGGGGTCTTGCGTGATGACCATGACCCGACGGCCGCGCTCGACGTCTTGTGTCTGCACCCCTCGATCACAGTGACCGAATCGACCGGCCTGACCTCGGCTGTGCTGCTGGCTGGCGATGGCGACCCCACCGCGTGCTCGGCCGGCGCCGTCGCGATGTATGGCGGAGCCGCAGCGCTGGGCGCTGGGCGCACCGCCTTCCAGCCATGCCCGGCTGGTGATGCCCCCATCCCAGGCTCGGGTGCCCGAGCTTGTTTCGCCACTGGCGGCGGCGTGCGAATCGAAGGCCTCGCGCCCGGTGCGAAGACGGTGACGATCTCGGCGGATGGGTTCGACCAAAGCGTGATCGTGGCGCAAGTACCTTCCACCGGATACGCCGAGCTTGGCATCATCCGCCTGTTGCCGCTCGCCTCGCTCTCTGGTTTGATCTCTGGCCCGAACGACGCGCCGGTGGCACGCGCTCGGGTCTTTGTGACACCGACGGATGCGACGACGATCATTCCGGCCGCTCCGTCTACGACCGACGGCGGTTGGTATCGCTGTACCGTCGACATCAACCACACGGGCGTGCCGGTCGCTGGCCTGTGCGGCGAGGCCAGTGTCGGCGGCGAGTACCGCTTCGGGCGATCCCTTCGCTCCGGTGGCTACACGGTCTACGCACCGGTGGGCGACGTGATTGCCGCATCCTCGCCAGCAAGCCCCCCGGCAGTCTCCCTCGACCACGATCGTGTCCATCGCGACGCGGTCATGCAGGCCGGGCAGTCGGAATCGCTCGACTTGAGGCTGCGACGGTTTGGCGCGGTCGCTGGTGTCATTCAGACCCCGGACGGAACCGGGACCAACTTCACCTTGCTTGACGGCGTACAGGTCACGGTCACGACGACAGGTGGTGTCGCCAATACCACCCGCACCACGGTCGGTGTGGCAGGCGGCGCGCTCACCGAAGGCCGCTACCGGATTGATCGCTTCCTCGCCGTCGACGGCCTCTTGGGCCGGGGCTACCACGTCGTGTTCTCCAAGGCCGGATACGACGACGCGTCAATCGAGGTACCCGGTGGCGTGGCGTTCAACGAGGAACTTCTGCGTAACGTCATCATGACGCCCCGACCGGTGCCGGTCAGCGGCCATGTCGTCTGGAGGCCCGATCCGGCTGCGCCCAATACCCTGCCCCCAGTCGCTGGAGCCCACGTGCATGTCGAGGGAATCCGGGCCTACACGCTGGTAGACGCACCGCCTTTCGTCGTGCCGGTTCGGGGATCTTACGACGCCATTGCTGACGCTTCGGGTGCGTTTAGCGACCCGGCCGTGGCCGACATGATCTTCGCCGCGGGCAAGGTCACGATCACGGCCACCGCGGCGGCAGGATTTGCCTTGTCGACCTCAGAGGTCTCGCTCTCCAACGCCGCCAATGCCACCCTGCTGCTTGAGCCTCTGGCTCATGTCGTCACGGGAGACACGACCTTGTCGCCCACGGTGCAAGCGGGCGAACCGACGACCCCGGCCGCGATCTTGAGTGGCTTGACGGCCTCGCTTCGTCCGCCGGCGGGCGGCGCGCCCATCGTCGTCGCCGTTAGCGCGAGCGGCACGTTCACGCTGCCATCGGTAAGGCCCGATACCCGACCCTACCAACTCACTCTTTCAGGGCCGGGTATCGCCAACTCGCTGACATCGGTGCTCGTGCCGCCATCGGATGCCGATCCCGTCATCCCGACGATCGCACTCGTTCGCCGTGGCCACCTGACGGTTTCGGTGCGCAACAATGCCGGACTCGATGCCAGCGGAGCCGACCTTAGCGTCGGCGTCGGACGGGTCACCGTGGAACTCCGCCGAGACGGAGTGCTCGTGTACACCGCGATCACGTGCGTCGACCCTGCCGCCCCGGGCGGAGTGCAAGGCTGCCCTGCGGGCACCGTGGTTTTCGACAATCTTGACTTGGCGTCGTATGAATTGCGGGCGCGACTGACCGGTTGGGTGCCCGTCAGCATCGCAGCCGTCGATTTGCGTTCACAAGCCATGCAGTCTGTGCGTGCTCCGGCCCTGATCGAGTACGGCAAGTTCACTGGTACCGTGAAGGGCAAGATAAGCCCGTCGGCGGCCACCACCGCGCCCATTCCCAATGCTCGTGTGACTGCGATGCCGGCCAGCGGCGGTTTGCCCGTGGTTGCCTACTCCAGCAACGATGGCACCTACACGGTGACCGGCGATATGACGGCCGGTACATGGGGGATCACGGTCTCTTCCGCTGGCTACGGCGACTCTCCCAGCAGCAATTTCACGCTGGCCGACGCCTCCGTAACCGCAGTTGGCGAAATCATTCTGACGGCAGTGCCCGGAGTGTTGATGGGTACGATCAGTCTCTCGGCGGCGACCGGGTCCGTAGCGGTTTCGGCTACGGTGCTCGAGACTGGTACGACCGTGAACGCGTCGCCGACCGATGGTTCATACACGTTTGCGCCCATGCCGCCGCAGACGTACACGATCGAGTTCCGGGCCAATGACAATCGGAACAGCCTGACCCGCGTGATCTCGCTTCGGGCGGGAGAGACGCAACGGCTCGATGTGACCATGGCTGGGCCCGTCGGCAAGATTTTCGGCGTGGTGCAAGGTTCTGACTCGGCCGATAATCTCGGCACCGATCTCGCTGGGGCGACGGTGAAAGTACTCAAGCTTGATGGATCGGCGCAGGGCACACCTGCTACGACAAACGGCGGCGGCGACTTCACCTTCGAGGACGTGCCGATCGGTTCATACAACGTCGAGTTCTCCTCGGCCGGCTATGCCACGGTCATCCGACCGGTCACGATTGCGGCTAAGGCCTCGGTCTATCTCTCGGCCACGTTGGTCGCCACGCCGAGCACGCTGTCAGCCACCGTAACTTCATCCGCAAGTGGGGCCTTGGGCTCGGTTGTCATCACTGCGACCAAGGGTGGCAAGACCGTTCAGGTGACCTCGGGTACCAACGGCATCGCCGTGCTTTCCAACCTCTCGCCAGGTACCTGGACGATGTCGGCATCGGGTGCCACCTCGGCCGTGCGATCGGGCGCCCTAGATCCTCATGCGGACAAGAACCTGCCCGATCTCATCGTGCCAAAGTCCACCGGAACCGTCCCGACGCCGACATACGTGCTCGATCGCTACGAGGGCATCACCATGTCGGTGTTGGGTCAAGACATCGGCGGCGGGAGCACCTCAGCTCTGACCGCGGCCACGGTGTCGGCGACCCCCGTCGGCGGTGGCACTGCGGTGCCCCTGGCGTCGAATGGATCTGGTTCGTATGCGGTGCGGGCTCCGTTGGCAGCCGGAGTCTGGACGGTTACGGTGTCGGCGCCCGGCTATAGCTCGGCAACAGTTTCCGTCACCGTCGCGGCTGACGGCATCGTCACGGGATCCTCGACCCTGACTGCCGCAGTACGCTCGGTCACGGTTGCGGTGGTCTCCTCCGCTGGCCCGGTACTGGCCGGTGTCGACGTCGTCGCCACACGATCGGGCGCGGCCAGCGGTGTGCACGTCACTACCAACGCCAGCGGCAACGCCACCTTTGCATCGTTGGCGCCGGGAAGCTTCACCTTTGCCACTACTGATGCCACTAGCCTCGCCGATACTCACGCTGATGCCACGACGGCGACCCTGTCGGTACCCCGAGGTCCAGTGGCAACACCTGCTCCGACAGTGACGCTCGACCGGTACGAGAGCATTACCCTCATCCTGACCGGAAAGGACAATCCCTCGGCGACACCAACCGCCATGCTTGGCGCGGATGTCACGGTGACCGGTCCGGGGGCAATCACCCCAGTAGCCCTCGCTGCGGTTGCGGGCACGGACGGCAGCTACCTCATCCGCACGCCACTGGCTGCTGGGACATGGACGATCGAGGCGGTCAAGGCCGGGTACGCCACGACGACGACCACACTCGTGCTGGCTGCCGATCAGCAGGGTTCGGCGGCGGCCACCATGAGCGCTGCGGCCCGCTCGGCGATCGTAACCCTGACATCGTCGACCGCGGGTGTGCTCAGCGGAGTAGGCGTCTCGGCCACGCTCAGCGGCGGGGGCGGTACGCCAGTCAGCGGCACCACGGTGTCGGGAACGGTCACCCTTGCCCTTTCACCCGGCAGTTGGGTCATCCAAACGACCGGCGCGCTGAATGCCACAAAGGCGGGCGTGGCCTCTCCGCATGAGGACGGTTCCATTACGACCGTCGTTCCGGTAGGCGCCGTCGCCACCAGCGTGCCCGTGGCCCTTTCCCTGACCGCGGCGACGGTCGTGGTGACCGGACAAGTCGTGTCGACCTTTCCTGGGGGGGCCACAGTCGACCTGGCCAGCGCCGATGTGACCTACACCCGCGCCGGCGGCCCGACCATCTACACGGCGATATCCGGAGCGACCGGCGCCTTCACGACCTCCCTTACTCCAGGAAAAACCTGGGCCAGTTCGGTGTCGGCGGCCTCTCACGCAACGACGACGGGAACGCTGGTCACCACGGCGGCCGCGACGGCGAGCGCCGGAACCATTATTCTCAAGCGTCTTCCTGCACAAATAACTGGTCGAGTCACGCTCGAAAACGTCGGCTCAGCCGTCGTGGGGGTGAAAGTCGAAGCTCGAGCTCCGGGCAAACCAGCCATCGTGGCCAGTGCCCTGTCGAGCAGCGATGGCGGGTATCTCTTGGCGGACCTCGATCCGAATGTCACGTGGGAGGTCACATTCGATTCTCGTACCACCGCCGATTCGGCGGTGCACCGTCAACCACTCACGCACCTGGTGAGTCCGTCGGCGGGTGGCTCGTCAATCACGCTCAATCACATCGTCGCTCAATTCGCGGGGTCGATCACAGTGAACGTGGTCGGCGAACTGCAGGGACAACCGGGGAAGGCCATCGCGCTCACGGGCACACCGACGGTTGTCATCAGCGACGCGGGAGCGACACCGTCGATCGATCCCGTCACAATGTCTGCGACCGGAGGACCAGCCTCGCTCACGGCCTCGCTCACCGATGTCCCTGCCCGCACGACGTTCAAAGTCAGCGTCACGAACCCCAACTGGGGAACGTCGGCTGGACAGGCCGTCGCTGTTGAGCAAACCGGCATCAGTGTGGTGAACGGGGCGACCACGACAGTAACGATCACGCTGTACCCACTGCCGCGCACCGTGAATGTCGCTCTGCGAGCGGCAACCGTAGGAGCCACGCCTGGTGCTCTTGTGCCGAATGCAACCGTCATACTCAGCGGTGGTGGTCTCGGGTCCGCTCTCAGCATGACCACCGGGGCCAGTGGGGCGAGCACGGGTATCGCCACCTTCTCGGCCGTCCCATCGTCGCCGTCAGGTACCGGCGGCGCCTCGTATTCCTTGGCCATCTCGGGTGGCGCTTTGGTGGGCGGCACCGACGCTGGGTTCGGTATTCCCCTCGGCGCTGCAGCGACGGCAGTCTCGCTTACTGAAACGTTGGAGCAGATCGACGTCACGGTTGAGGATACGGCGGCGGTTGCTCTCACCGACGCGGTGGTCTCCGCCACGCCGACCGGCGGTACCGCCATCACGATGACTCATGTGAGCGGTGGCGTGTACCGACTCTCGGGGGTGCTGTCTGGCGACTATGTGATCTCGGCCAATGGGTCTGCGTCGGGTCACGCGACGGGCAGCGCCACCGTGACGGCCACTACCGACACAGTGGCCACCGCCACTATTGCTCTGGCCGTATCAGCTCGCACAGTGGCGGTCACCACGAAGAGTTCGGCGTCGGGCAACCCCGTCGTTGGTTCGGTAGATGTCGTGGCTACCCGCACGGTCGGCGCTGTCGTGACGACGGTACTGGGAACGACTGACGCCGCGACCGGGGTCGTTTCACTCAGCCTTGTTCCCGGTTCATGGGTGCTCACCACCACGAACGCCACGACCCTGTCCGATCCCCACATCGATGAGCCGGGGGCGACAGTCGTTGTGCCGAACGTGCCCACTGCGGTGACTCCGAAGACCCTCACGCTGGATCGCTACGAGGGCCTCTCGCTTACGCTGATGGGGAAGGACAACGCCAGCGACACGGCGGCCGCCTTGGCGGGGGCAACCGTAACCGCGACGAGGGGGGCTACGACGGTCACCCTGACCGAGGCTCCGGTCGGTTCGGGTATCTACGTTTACCGTGGCATACTCGCCAGGAATCTTGCGTGGGATCTCACCATAACTGCGGCGGACTACGACAGCCCGGCATCGACGGTGCAGATCACGACGGCGAGGAACTCGGTGGTCAATGTCTCCTCGACGCTGACCGCTACCACGCACTCGGTGGTGATCACGGTGGAGTCCACCGTGCCAGCGGCCAACACCCCTGTGATCGGCTCGACGATTACGGCGACGTTGAGCGGCGAAACCACAGTGACGAAATTGACACTTGCTACCGCTGGATCGGCAACGTTGCTTCTCCGGCCCGGCACGTGGCATCTCACGACTTCGGGTGGCGCACCCAATCCGACGACCGAGGGAGCCTACGACTTGGTCGTTCCCGTGTCATCGGCCGCCGCGACGACATACACATTCACCCTGACATGACCTTGCGGAGGAACATGACTCAAACTCACCACGTGGCGGACCCAACGACATTCGTTTTACGGGCCCGGTGCGCACGATCGTTTCGCGTGTTCGGTCTGGCGGCCGTTCTCGCTGGCGCTGTGGTACTCGGTGCCTGCTCAAAGTCGGCCAAGACCGAACGAAACGGGTCGGGCACGGTTACCAAGGCTGGCCTGTGGTCGGTTTTCGACCTCAAGCAAGGTGATTGTCTGCTGCCGCCGAAAGAACTCGACAAGGAAATCGACAAGATCAACGTCGTGCCCTGCGCTGAGGCCCACACCCAAGAGGTGTATGGAAATGTAAAGCACTCGGCTGACGCGTTCCCCGGTGTCGGTGCGCTCAGCCAGTTTGCCGACTCCAAGTGCGTCGGCGAACTGCAAACAAAGCTCGGTGTTTCACCGTCGGCCGGCTACTACGTGAGCTACCTGTTGCCTTCATTTGACAGCTGGAATAAGGACAACGACAGGTCGGTGACCTGCGTACTCGTCTTTCCGACCGAGAAGGAAAAGAAGGGCTCAGCCGTGAAGGAAGCCCTCGATGCCATGAAGGTCAAGACTGCGGCCACGACCGCAACGACGGTCAAGAAGTAGAGGATCGACATGGGACAGCTTGTAGTGACCGGTGCCAATTTGCAATGCACATTCGGGGTGGCACCGTCTGCGCTCGTCGTGCTGCCGATGAATAGGGTGCTCGGTGGCGGCCCGCCGGCCGCCAACATCATGGACAACAAACCCATGCTGAACATTCCTCCGTTCGGTATGTGCCAGTCACCCTCGAACCCAATGGTGGCCGCGGCCACGGCTGC
Source organism: Acidimicrobiia bacterium (assembly GCA_043744155.1). GTDB lineage: Bacteria > Actinomycetota > Acidimicrobiia > Acidimicrobiales > Ilumatobacteraceae > JANMCE01. The sequence goes on from JAYTVF010000415.1 coordinate 11,728, forward strand.
AGCCATGGGTGTTCTCACGCCCATGCCATGCATTCCCGTAACGGCGGCGCCCTGGGTCCCCGGTTCGCCGACGGTAATTCTCGGCACCGCGCCGGCGCTGAACAATGCGTCAAAGTGCATGTGCAACTGGGGTGGCGTCATCTCGATCCTCGCCCCCGGTCAGTTCACCGTGATGGTCCCCTGACCCCCGGTGCTGCCGCAAGTGAAACCCCAGTTATCCCTTGCTGGCCCCGAGCGTGAGGCCGCTGATGAACTGCTTTTGCAGGATCAGATACACGACGAGCGTTGGAAGCGCGATCAACAGTGAACCGGCTGAGATGAGGTTGTCGTTGGTCAGGAACTGTCCGCTGAGGTTCTTGATCGATGAGGTGATCGGCCGGTCATCTCCGCGGCTCACCAGTACGACTGCCCAGAAGAAGTCGTTGTAAATCCAGGTGAACTCCAACGTGCCGAGCGCGGCGAGTGCTGGTTTGCAAATCGGTAGAATCACCCGAAAGAACTGGGTGAGCACGCTGGCCCCATCTACCGATGCTGCCTCGCCCAGTTCCTTCGGGATCGT
>JAYTVF010000416.1:0-3523 GCA_043744155.1 Acidimicrobiia bacterium
GTCGGGAACAATGGGGCCGGCAAGACGACCTTGATCGAGATTCTGCTCGGTGAGCAACAACCCGATACCGGCGAGGTGCATCGGCCCAAAGACATGCAGATTGGTTTCCTCCCGCAAGAGCTCACCGAGATCAGCCAGGGCAGTGTGCTCGAGACGGTGCTGGGCGGCGCAGCTGAAGTTGCCCAGCTAGAGATTCAGTTGATTGAACTGGCGCAGCGACTTGCCACCACCACCGGAACCGAACATGAGCGGGCCATGGAGCAGTATGGCAACGCGCAGCACAGATTCGAGACCCTCGGCGGGTACGCAGTCGAGGCCGAAGCCCATGCGATTTTGTCGGGCCTTGGATTCGACAGTGCTGACAGTAGCCGGCCGCTTCGGGAGATGTCGGGTGGATGGCGCATGCGAGCAGCGCTCGGCCGTCTGCTGCTGGCCAAGCCTGACGTCCTCATACTCGACGAGCCAACCAACCACCTCGACACTGATTCGGTGACCTGGCTGGAAGATACCCTCAAGGATTATCCCGGCGCGGTGCTCTTCGTGAGCCACGATCGAGAATTCATCGACAACGTGGCTGACCGCGTCGTCGAGTTGGCCTTTCAAACGGCCACCGAATATGTCGGCGGGTTCGCCGAGTTTGTGGTTGAGCGGGAGGAGCGGCTGGCGCGGCTCGAATCGCTACGATCCCAGCAGCAGAAGGACATCGCCAAGATCGAGCAGTTCATCGAGAGGTTCCGCTACAAAGCCACCAAAGCGAAACAGGCCCAGAGTCGTATCAAGACGCTTGAAAAGCTGGAAAAAATTGAGGTGCCGACCCAAAAAGAGTTGGTAACGAAGTTTGGCTTTCCCGAGCCGCGGCGTTCTGGACGCGAGGTCGCCGAGTTGGAGGACGTCACCGTCGGCTATGACGGTGTCGCGGTGATCTCCCATGCCAACCTGGTGATCGAACGAGGGCAGAAGCTGGGCATCGTCGGTCCCAACGGCGCGGGTAAGACCACCTTGATCAAGCTGTTGCTCGGCCATCTGCCCGCTATGGCCGGCAGATGGCAACTCGGCAGTAACGTCGATGTCGCAACCTTCGCCCAGCACCAAGTGGAGGGTCTCGACTTCTTGTGTACTCCCATCCAGGAGTTACAGAAGGTGGCGCGCGCCGATGAGCGGCGCAACCTACGCAGCGTGCTCGGCAGTTTCGGGTTCTCGGGAGAAGCGGCCGAACGTACAATTGGCGACCTCTCCGGGGGCGAGCGAACTCGATTGGCCCTGGCCAAAGCGCTTCTCAACCCGGTCAACTTGTTGATCCTCGACGAGCCGACCAATCACCTGGATCTCGCCAGCTGCGACCTGCTTGAGGATGCGCTGCGGGCTTATCCCGGAACGGTGCTCCTTGTGAGTCACGATCGCTACCTCATTCGCGAAGTGTGCGACTCGCTCATCTCGGTGCGAAACGGCCGAGTTTCGCTGCATATGGGCGTGGACGAAGCCGTGCTTTCTCCCCGTACCGCAGGCGGGCTGTCGTCGCATTCCGGGAAGCAGTCGGTCGCAGCGAGGCAGCCCATCGCGAAGGGGACGCAATCCCCGGCAAAGTCGGCAGTTGTGGTCGACAAGCGCACAGACGCGGAGAAGCGAAACGCTCGTCACGTGGCCACTCGTGACCTGATCAAGAAGCTGGAGAAGCTCGAACGAGACCTCGGGAAGGCCGAGGCAGACGTCGCTACCATTCAACGGCAACTGGCCGACCCATTGGTGTACGCCGACAACGACAAGGTGAAGTTTCTCGTTGAGCAGCACGAACAGTCAAAGACGAAGGCGGCCGCGTTGTCGGATGCATGGCTGGCCGCCGGGGAGGAACTTGAGCGGGTCGAGCGAAAGTTCGCCTAAATCCCCGGGTTGTCCCCGAGGCCATCGTTGAATGCCTTGTAGACCTGGTAGATCTCCTTACATTTCTGGCACATCGGGTGCTTGCCCGGATCTCGTGACGGTACCCATCGATGACCGCATAGGGCCTCAAGTGGTGAGCCGTAGATGCGGGCCTCGAGCACTTTGGCCGCCGCGTTCTCGCCTTGCTCGGTCTTGACGATGTGGGCCACGATCGGTTCGCCGGTTTCCAGCAGATGGTCGGTGCGTTCCTCGATGCGTGTTTCGGTGGAGGTCATGCAAACTCCTTCAATCGGGCCACGAGCATGTCGAAGGCCGGGTCGTTTCGGCCTCCTTCGGGAATGATGACATGCGCGTGGCGTTTTGTAGGTTCGACAAAGCGTTCGTGCATTGGTCGAACCGTGCTCAGATACTGCTCGATGACGCTTTGTGCCGTACGGCCTCGCTCGGCCACGTCACGCTGCAGTCGCCGGATGAAGCGCACATCGGCATCAGTATCGACGTAGACCCGTAGGTCGAAGAGCGAGCGGAGTTCGGCTTCGTACAGCACAAGGATTCCTTCGACGCATACAACGCGAGCTGGTGCAACCTTGACGAAGGAGTCGGCACGATTGTGCGCGGCGAAATCGTACTCGGGCACATCTACGGCCTGTCCGTCGAGCAGGCTGCGCAGTTGATCTCGGAGAAGCGGCCAATCGAAGGCATCGGGGTGGTCGTAGTTGATGGCTGCTCGTTCGTCGACGGTGAGGTCACCGCGAGCGCGGTAATACGAGTCGAGTTTCACCAGACCGAAATGGCTCGGGCCAAGTTCGTCGGCCAGGCGGTGAGCGACCGTTGTCTTCCCAGATCCGGTTCCGCCCGCAATTGCCAGGATGAAGGGCCGCTCACGCATGCTTACACGGTAGCGGGCAGCGTAGAGTGCACCCTATGGCCGTTTACGAATATCGCTGCAAGACCTGCGACTCTTCCTTCGAAATGCGTCGTTCGATGAGCGAATCGAACGATCCAGCGGTCTGCCCGCTTGGCCACCAGAATTCGATGAGAAAACTCTCGGCCTTCGCCTCGGTCGGCGGCGCAGCAGCGCCGGCGGCGCCGGCCCGCGCCAGCGGTGGTGGCGGCTGCGGTGGCGGCTGCGCCTGTCACTGACGCCATGACGGTGTTGGTTGACGAGTGCCGTTGGTGGTGGCGCGGTCGACAGTGGTGCCACATGATCAGCGACACTGATCTGGACGAATTGCACGCCGTTGCGGGTCATGCCGGTGTGCCTCGTCGGGCGTTTCAGGGCGATCACTATGACCTTCACCCGGGTGCTCGGGAGATGGCAATGCGCGCTGGTGCCCAACCGGTAGGAAGCCGTGAGCTGGTGGCACGTCTGCGGGCGTCTGGATTGCGTATCACGCCGGCCCAAAAGCGGTCGGCGATCGTACACTGAGATGGCCGATCGCTGGTCTCCAGAGCGAGCGCGCGTCGGTCGATTCGGCCAACGATGTGGCGTGCCCGTCATCGAGCAGGAACCAGTCGATCAAGTCGACGTTGATAGGTTCGAGTCGCTCTCGACATTCGAGGAAGGCGATGTGTTCGCCCGGCGATGGCTGCCAGCCAAAGCCGGGGCACGATGTGGCCAGCACGACAGCGCGAATGCAAGCGA
>JAYTVF010000417.1:0-3512 GCA_043744155.1 Acidimicrobiia bacterium
CTTGGTGATGCGCTCACCTGCAGTCTTCCGGTCGGCAAGATGGACAGCCCTAACTCCGCCCGCTTCCGTCTCGCCAGTCGGGGAGAAATCCCGGCGGCACCCGCCGCCCGGGGGACTGCAGGTCAGCGCATCAAACTTCGAGTGATGGACACCCAATATGAGTAACGACGACACTTTCCGGCACGATCCGGTCATGATCGAGGAAATCATCGATCTCCTCAGTCCTGTTCCGACGGGGACGATTGTCGATTGCACGCTCGGCGGCGCAGGTCATGCCGCTCGACTGTTGGAGGCCCGCCCCGACTGCCGACTCGTCGGCATCGATCAGGACCACATGGCCTTAGCTGTGGCGACTGAACGGCTCGCTCGGTTCGGCACTCGATTCCAAGGCGCTCACGGGCGATTTGATTCCCTGGCACGCATCATGACCGATCTTCACATCGCCGATGTTTCTGCGGTCTTCTTCGATCTCGGCGTGTCATCGCCGCAACTCGACTTGGCCGAACGGGGATTTTCTTACCGTCAAGACGGCCCGGTCGACATGCGTATGGACACGTCGCGAACGTGGAGCGCGTCCGATGTCGTAAATGGCTACAGCGAGCACGAATTGGCCGAGGTTTTGCGAGTGAACGGTGATGAGCGGTTCGCGGGGCGCATTGCTCGGGCCATCGTGGCCAACCGTCCGATCGAGACCACGGTGCAACTGGCCTCGGTCGTTCGTGACGCCATCCCCGCAGCAGCTCGACGCCGTGGCGGCCACCCGGCCAAGCGGACCTTCCAGGCGATTCGGATCGAGGTCAACAACGAACTGGCCATTCTGCCCGTCACCATCGACACCGCCATCGAAGTCACTCGTCCTGGCGGTCGCGTCGCGGTGTTGTCCTATCACTCAGGCGAGGACCGTATCGTCAAAGATCGATTCCGCTATGCCGCTACCGGCGGTTGCACATGCCCGGTTGGGCTGCCGTGCGTATGCGATGCGGTTCAGAGCGTGCGCCTGCTGCGTCCCGGTGCCTGGAAGCCCTCAGCGGCCGAAATCGAGCGCAACCCACGGGCCGAATCGGCCCGCCTCCGTGTTGCCGAGCGACTACCGACCCCGATGACGGCTTGAGGTCACGACATGAATGACCGACAGAGCAACCTGGCCACGGCGCGCCCGCTCGAACAGCCCAAGCGCGTCGAGAAGTCGGTGGTTGCTGCGCCCAAACCACAGCTGCAGGTGGTTCCGACGGCGGTGCGCCATCGTCGTCGACGAGTCAGCGTGTTCGGGCTTCTTGCGTGCGGTCTCGTCTTCGTCTTCATGGTCGGGCTCACGGCTTTTCAGGCACAACTGGCCCAGAACCAGATCGAAGTTGACGCCGTACGCCGCGAGCTGCAGACCGAGCAGTTGAAGTTTGATCGTGCCCGCACCGAAGTGGCTCGCCTTCAGGCGCCGAAGAACATTCTGGCCAGAGCCGAGAAACTCGGCATGAAAGCCTCGACGAACAACGTCTATCTGGTCCCTTCGCAGGCGGTTGTGACCGAGGTGCTCGTCGCTGCAGCCGGTGGACCCGACGCTCAAGTCACCTCGGCATCAGAAACCCGGCCGGATTGGTCAACCTACAAAAAGACAATGGGAGCCACTCCATGACAGCGACGGCGGCCGCTCGGAACGAACCGAGGTTTTCCCGACCGGGGCGAACTCATCGGCGTCTGATCGGGTTCTTGATGGTGTTCGCGATTCTGTTCGTCTCGATCGTCGTGCGAGTCGGTCTCGTGCAGACCACCCAGGCGGCGGCCTACATCTCTGATGGGCAAAAGCAGCGCTTGCGCAGCTTCGAATTGCCGGCAGGCCGCGGGACTATCTTCGACCGGACGGGTGTCGAGCTCGCTATGACCGTGCCGGCGTGGACGATCTTGGCTGACCCGCGTCTGGTGAAAGACGGGAATGAGGCACTCACACAGTTGATGCAGGTGCTTGGGCTCGACACGGCTCAGGCGCAGGATCTGGCGAACAAACTCAATTCAGACACGGAGTTCGCCTATGTGCGGCGCCAGGTGGAAGACGATGTGGCCGAGCAGGTTCGGACCATGAAGATACCCGGCATCTATGTGGTTGCCGAGTCACGTCGCATCACCCCAGCTGACAATCTGGCCGTAAGTCTGATTGGTTCGGTCGATCTAGATGGGGTCGGCACTGCCGGTCTCGAAAAACAATATGATGCATTGCTTACTGGAACAAAGGGATCTATCGAACGCGAGCTTGACCAGCAAGGTCACTCGATTCCCAACGGTCAGAACGTTACGCTTCCCGCCACCCCTGGCGACGACTTGGTACTCACGCTCGATAGTCGCCTGCAGTTCATCACCGATCGAATGTTGGCCGAACAGGTCATAGTAGCGGGCGCCAAGGGCGGCATGGTGGTGGTGCTCGACACACAGAGTGGCGACGTGCTGACGATGTCAAACATCCGGGTCGATCCAAAGACCAAGAAGACTGTCGTATCCACCTCGAATCATTCGCTCGTCGATACCTACGAACCAGGTTCGGTGGCCAAGATCGTCTCGGCCGTCGCGGCACTGGAGGAAGGGACGAGTGATCTCACCAAGGAATGGGATATCAACAAGTCGATCATTGGCCAGAAGGGGAACCCATCGATTGGGTTGCGAGTCGATGACCGCATCATTACCGACGCCGAGGATCACAACGCCAAGGTGATGACCCTGCCGGACATCATTGCTCATTCGTCCAACATCGGTACCGTGAAGCTGGCACAGTCTGTCGGACCTACCAAAATCGATGAGTATTTCCGTAGATTTGGATTCGGCTCGGTGAGCGGTCTTGGATTCCCCAATGAGACGCCAGGAATCCTCCCGAAGGTGGCAAAAACGAGCAAGTCTCAGCGCGCTACAATTTCGTTTGGTCAGGGCATTGGCGTCACAGCAATTCAACTCGCGGGGGCTGTCAATACCATTGCCAACGGTGGTGTGTACGTCTCACCCCGACTGGTGAAATCGACGATTGATACGCAGGGCACTGAGCACCCATCCGAACCATCAGCCACGCACCGGGTGGTACGTCCCGATACTGCGGCGCAGATGACCAGCGTGCTCGAAGGCGTGGTCTGCTTCGGTACGGCTTCAGTAGAGGACGCTGCGAAGATTCCTGGCTACGCGGTGGCCGGCAAGACCGGCACGGCGTTCAAGGCCCAGAACGTGAGGGGCGAAGCGGATGGCTATAAAGACGCATTTGGTCGCTACCACTACATCGCCTCGTTCGCCGGCTACGTGCCCGCCGAGGCACCGCGCGTGACTGTGCTTGTTTCCATCGATGAGCCTACGGTCGGCGACTACATCTACGGTCGCAAGGGTGCTGCGCCACTGTTTGCCCAGGTCGCGGCCGAGGCCCTTCGCTCGATGAAGGTTCCGCCGAGCCCATCAGGCTCGATCTGCCCCGCGGCGAAGTAGGCCCCGCCGTGGAGTTCCATCGATTGGTCGCGGCGTTGCCGGCGATGTTGCGCGCCGTGGTGCAC
>JAYTVF010000418.1:0-3509 GCA_043744155.1 Acidimicrobiia bacterium
GCCGGCTCGGCTGATCTCCCCACCTTTGGATTTTTCCTTGATCCTCCACAGGAGGAGAGTGCCGCCGAGCACCCGGGCAGTGCGCAGCAGGCGGGGAGCAGGCGGGATCTTGCCGGGGACCGTCAGCGCAGGAACCGAGGCCCGAGTGGCTTCGCGCACGGCGTCGAGTCCCTCGCGCCACGGCATTTCGCTCTCCACGACGACCCAAGGACCGTGGTCGGTGAAGGCGAACTCGGCGAGATCGGGTGAGGTCGGCACCTCATCGCCGCCGACCGTTGGCCCACTGGTCCCGGGGGCGGGACGAAGGTCGGTCGGAGCAGGCGCATTCATACCTTCAACGTTACTGGCGGGACATTCCTAATGAACCGACCGCTCAACTCACGGCGCATGTGAGCGCCGGGGCACGGGCCGATATCTGGCTCCTCCTGGCGCGCCGCGAGTTCTTGGCGCGCCGGAGACGCGATTTCCGTCTGTCTGCCGTGCCATCAATCGGTGCCGCGCTAGTAGTCGATGCCTCGTTTGGCGGCGATCCCGGCGTTGTACGCGTGTTTGGTGTCGTGCATCGTTGTCACCGTGTCGGCCAGTTCGACGATGGCGGCGGGCGCATCCCGGCCGGTAATCACCACGCTCACTTCGGGAGATCGGCTGGCGATGGCGGCCACCACGTCCTCGGTGGCGATCCAGCCCCAGGTCATGGCGTAGGTTATTTCGTCCAGGATGAGCAGCCGGTGCGAGCCTGATTGCAGCGTCTCGGCGGCCGATTGCCACGCCGCCACCGCCAATTGTTTTGACGCTTCCATATCGTCTGAGTCCCAGGTGAAACCGTCGCCAGCGGCCCACCACTCGGCCCCGAGCTTGGTCAACATGTCCTCCTCGCCCGTGCGCCACTCACCCGACTTGAGGAACTGAATCACCCGGACCGGCCAGCCTCGGCCCAAGCTGCGCAACGCAATTCCGAACGCCGCGGTGGATTTCCCCTTGCCGTTGCCGGTGTTGACGATCACCAACGACCGCACCCGGCGCAACTCATCCTTGATCGGGGAATCAACCGGCGGCGTCTCGCTCTCTGGCGCTGGCTCGGGCTTGGTGTCGTCCTCCGGCGCTGGCTCCAGCGATGACGCCGCGGACGAGCCGTTCTCAGACGCGGTCGCGGACGGGTTTACGGTTTCAGACACCGATCTAGTGAAGCAGGTGCTTGACTCATCGGTTCGTGAAACCGGTCGGGGCAGTGCGTCGAGAGGTGGGGCGCTATTTTGCCGCCCAGCAATTCCTCACTCGCGTTCCCTGCCCGTCATGGACGCCGTTCGGCCCAACGGACGTGGCGGCAAGCATCGGGTGGTTTCCGATGGTCGGCGTCGTCGTCGGCGTCGTGGTCGGCGCAGTGGCGGTCGCGTTGCGTGAGTTGGTGTCGCCGTCGTTCGCCGCAGTGATCGCCGTGGCGCTGGGAGCAGCAGTCACTGGCGCGTTCCACGAGGACGGCTTCGCCGACACGTGCGACGCGTTCGGCGGTTACACCGTCGCTCGTCGGCGCGAAATCATGCGCGACAGCCGCATCGGAACATTTGGCGCGGTCGGCCTGGTGGCACTGTTTGCGGCGAAGGTGAGCGCGCTTACACCCATCACGGCCGCAGTTTCGGGTCCGAAACTTGTCGCCGTGGCAGTCTGCGCGCATACGGTTTCGCGAGCGGCCACCGTCCTCGCCATCCGCCTCATTCCCATGGTCAACGATCCGACATCGAAAACGCAGTCCTATCGAGTTGGTTGGCCTCGGGCAATCTTTGCGTTCGTGGTGCCCACCGCACCCTTGGCGATCTGGGTCCTCGGGTGGGATGCCGCCTTCCTTGCCGGGGCGATCGTGGTGCTGATCGAAGGAGCCCGCCCGTTCTTCCAGCGATTCAGCGACGGTATCTCGGGCGACGGGCTCGGCGCATTGAACCAGATCGTGGAACTACTGACTTGGGCCGTGGCGGTGCACGCGCTCGTCAACCGATAGCGAACGCGGCGGCCAGACCAGGCTGACTACAGTCCGAGCTCGGCCGCCCACGGCGGATTGGCGCCCGCCCGGCTGCACGTAATCGCCGCTGCGGCGGCGGCAAAGCGCAGCATGTCCGAGATCTGATTTGAGGAAAGTGCGTCGAGCGCCAGACGGGTCAACGCGTTGGCCCGGAAGAGCCAGGAAAGCATCGCTGCGTTGGCGGTATCACCCGCCCCGATGGTGTCCACCACCTCGACCTGAGCTGCCGGGACGGTCACCGTGGAGCCGTCGCGGCGAAACGCCGTGAGCTCGTTGCCGCCGCGGGTAAGGACGACTAGGCCCGGGCCCGACGCAGCGAGACGAGCAGCCCGTTGCGTGATCTCCTCGCCCGGCCACAACGCCTCAATGTCGGCATCGGAAACCTTCACCAGATCGGCAGCACCGATCATGCGTTCCACTCGCCCCCGGTAGGCGTCGACATCTGAAACAACTCCTAAGCGCACATTCGGATCTAGAGCGAGGAACCGCTTTCCGATCGTACGTTCACGTAGGAACACGACCTCAAGGGTTGAGCCACACGGTTCGAAAGCAAGTGCGCAAGTACCCATATGGAGGCCCACCACGTCGTCGCTGAGCGCCGGGAGCATTGCTTCGGTGAGCCCGGAGTCGGCGGTGCCGGTGGCATAGAACGAGTACGACGCCCCACCACGGGAGTCGATGTGAGCCACGGCGAGCGTAGTTGGATCGGTGGTGCCCACGATGCGCGAAACGTCGACCGCGGCCGCCTCGAGATGATGGCGCAGGGCGATGCCGAATTGATCGTGGGACAGTCGGCCGAGAAACCCGGTGGGAACCCCGATGCGGCTCAGGCCCACAGCGGTGTTGCACGGTCCGCCTCCGGGGTGGGCGTCGAAGCGACCGGGTTCCGTCCTCGACGACGCCAGATCAATGAGGGCCTCACCGCAGACAACGATCACGGGCGGCAAACCTAGTTCGAGGTCGGTCACGTGAGGTTGGGCGGGCCAGCAACTACCTTGGACCGTCGTGCCTGCCGGACCCCGACGCCATGAAGCCGTGGCCACCACGCCACACCTGTTGGTCTGTATCGGTCCGAATTGCACGGCCCGGGGCAGTGGCGAGATGTTCTCGAAGGTGTGGGCGGCGCTCGAACGAGACCAGTTGGCGTATTACAAATCCTCCGGATCAGTTCGATGTTCGGCCACCGGTTGTCTGGGGGCGTGCGCCGAGGGACCGACGGTGGCGGCGTATCCCCGCCACGGAGAGCCGCAGTGGTGGGTCGGGATGACGGCCGAGGCAACGGTGGACGTTGCGGCCGCGTTGCACGCCCAGGTCGTCAATGGCGAGGTGGTCAACGGCGAGGTGCCGTCGGCCTGACCGTGTCACTCCAGGTCGGGCGAATCAGGAAAGCGCGGCGACGAGGTCGCGGAGGAGGTCATCCGGGTCTTCGAGCCCGCAGGAAATACGCAACGTGCCCGGCGAAATTCCGATCTCGGCCAACTCCTCGGGGCCCAAT
>JAYTVF010000419.1:0-3502 GCA_043744155.1 Acidimicrobiia bacterium
TGAGTTCCTGCTGACTCGCCCCTTGCTCGAGGCGATCACCTCGAAGGAGCCTGTCGTGCTTCTCATCGACGAGGTCGACCGGGTCGAGATCGAGACAGAAGCCCTGCTGCTCGAAATCCTTTCTGAGTACCAGGTGTCGATCCCAGAGCTCGGCACCGTCACCGCCACGCAGATCCCGCTGGTGTTTCTCACCTCGAACAACACTCGTGAGCTCTCTGAGGCTTTGAAGCGTCGATGCTTGTTCCTGCACATCGACTACCCACAGATGGACCGTGAGAAAGAAATCGTGCTCACCAAGGTTCCGGGCATCACCGAGAACCTCGCCGATCAAATCGCCCGTATTGTGCGGTCCATCCGCCAGATCGATCTGAAGAAGGCCCCGTCGGTGTCTGAGACCATCGATTGGGCTCGCACGCTGGTTCTTCTCGGTATCGAGCACATCGATGCACAACAGGCAAAAGAGACCTTGCACGTGCTGTTGAAGTACCAGTCCGACATCACCAAGGCCGCTAAAGAGTTGTCGGTGGACAAGTAGCCATGCTCGATCTCATGGCAGGGTTCATCACGGAATTGCGCGCAGCTGGTCTGCCCGTGTCGCTTACCGAGAACCTTGACGCCATGGAAGCGGTCACGCACATTCCGCTGGAGGACCGTCAGACGTTCAAATACGCCCTCGGGGCCACGCTGGTAAAGAACGCCAGCCACTGGCGTTCGTTCGAGACCGTCTTCGAGGTGTACTTCTCCTTGCGCGGCCCCCAGTACGCGCTTGGAGGCGACCCGTCGGCCGATGAGTTCTGGCGTGATGCGCAGGACGAGGACAAACAGGGCGACGGCAAGGGTGCCGTCGGGTCGATGGAGGGCATGTCGCCGGAAGAAATGATGGCCATGCTCTACCAGGCCCTCATGAATGGCGACGATGCCATGATGCGGGCTTTGGCCCGCCAGGCGGTCAGCCGATTCGCCGGTATGGAGCCGGGTCGGCCCGTGGGCGGTACGTATTACCTGTATCGCACGCTGCGCAATCTCGACCTCGACACCATGCTCGACAAGTTGATGGATGCCCAGCGTCAGCAGCTCGGTGGCGAGATGACTCCTTTGGAGGAACGTCTCGAAAAGGACGAATTCGACGACCGGATCGAGAAGTTCAAGAAGGAAATCGAGGCCGAGATCCGACGCCGCCTGGTGGCCGACCGAGGTGCCGAAGCCATGGCCAAGACTCTTCGCAAGCCCCTGCCCGAAGACGTCGACTTCATGCACGCCTCACGTGATGAGATGGGAAACCTGAAGACGGCCCTCGGGCCGCTCACTCGCAAGCTGCAGGCTCGCCTGGCCCGCAAGCGCAAACATGAGCGACGCGGGCCACTCGATTTTCGTGCCACGGTTCGCCACTCGTTGTCATACGGTGGGGTGCCAGCTGAGCCGAAGTTCAAATATCCCCGCCCGTCCAAGCCCGAACTGATGGTGGTGGCCGACATTTCCGGGTCGGTGGCGGCCTTCGCCCGCTTCACTCTGATGCTGGTGTACGCCATCCAGAATCAGTTCTCAAAGGTACGAAGCTTTGTCTTCATCGATGGTATCGATGAAGTTACCGAATACTTCAAAAACGTCGACGACGTCACTGAAGCCGTGCACCGAGTCAACACCGAGGCCGATGTTGTGTGGGTCGATGGTCACTCTGATTACGGTCATGCTTTCGAGGTGTTCTGGGAGAAGTGGGGCAAGGAAATCGGTCCGAAAACGACGGTGCTGCTACTCGGGGATGCCCGCAACAACTACCACGCCAGCCAGTCATGGGTCGTGAAGGAGATTCGGGCCAAAGCCCGGCATGTGTACTGGCTGAACCCCGAACCCAAGAGTTACTGGAACACCGGCGACTCGATCGTGGGGGAGTACGGCACCCACACCGACGGGGTCTACGAATGTCGCAACCTGCGCCAACTCGAAGGCTTCGTCGAGAAGCTCGCGTAGCATTCCACTGTGCCTCGCCTTATTTTCATTCGTCACGGCGAGTCGAACGCCACCGTGCAGCGCATCATTGGCGGTCCCAATTCGTGCACGGGCCTGTCGGATCTGGGTCGTCAGCAAGCCGAAGCGCTCGCTCAGCGCCTGGCCCGTACCGGTGAGATACAGGCCACCCGTCTCATCGCCTCGACCTACCCACGAGCAATCGAAACTGCCGAGATTCTGGCACCTGCCCTCGGGGGGATTCGGCTCGAACAGGTCTATGGGTTGGGCGAGCATTTCCCTGGCCCGATTTGTGATGGGCTGACCTTTGGTGAGTTCGTGGAGCGATACGGCAACCCGGAATGGAACGGGAACCCCTACGATGTGACGTTCCCAGGCGGGGAGACCCTCGGTGCGTTTCACCATCGCGTCGCCGAGGCCATGCACACCATCATCACCGCTTCGGCGAACGACACGGTCGTGATTGTCTGTCACGGCGGGGTTATCAACGTGGCGGTGCGCGAGCTCTTGCGGGCCCCCGTCACGAGGGGTTTCGAGTTATACACATTGAATACGTCCTTGACCGAGTTCGTCGATGCCGAGCCGATGACCTGGCGCATGCTGCGATACAACGACAGCGCTCATCTGGAAGGTCTGCCTCGCGAGACCTCGCGGGCGCAGGTCGCCGAGCCAGCCGATCTGTCCGAGGTCGTGCTGCGAGAAGTTACTGCCCAGAACGTGGCTGAGATCCGCAAGGTCGCCGTGTGGCCGTCGCAGCAGAAGTTCGTCGCGTCGGTGTCGGAGTCTCTCATCGAGGCCCATCACACGTCGTTACGAGCATGGTATCGCGGCGCGTACGTTGGCGACCGTCCGACTGGATTCATCATGATGGCGGAGCCTCCGCTTACGCCCGAGATTCCCTACGATGACGGCTGGTACCTGTGGCGGCTGTTGATTTCAGGGAGCAATCAACGAAAGGGCTATGGCCGTCGCATGGTGGAACTGGCGCAGATGCATATTTCGAGCCGACCCGAGACTCCGCAGGGGCAGATGTACGTCAGTTGGGTGCCCGGCCCGGACGGACCCGAAGGCTTCTATCGGCAGCTCGGATTCGAACCCACGGGTGACATGGTGAGTGGCGAAGTGGTTGGACGGCTGCGCTTCGCGACCCTGTGACCGCAAGTTCGTCGCGTCGCATTGTGGTGGTCGGTGCTGGCCCTGCGGGCTGCACGGTAGCCCTCGTGTTGGCACGCGCAGGCGAACGCGTGACTCTGATCGAGGCGGGGCCGGTGTTGACCGAGTCTCCTCCGACGGACGTGCAGGCAGCCCTGGCCGCCCACGGCCGGTCCGGTCTGGAGGTCGTGCGTACCTCGATTCAGGCGCCCCGCTGGTATTGCGCGGGCGCCGGAGTGGGAGGTGGCGTGCTGGTCAATGGGTTACTGATGGTGCGCCCCGATGTCGAGCGGTTGGCGGCGGACTGGTCAATGCCAGGGTGGGACGCAAGAAGGCTTCGCGAGTCGTTTGACCGGCTCCTCGGTGGTGCGGTGCTCACTTCGGT
>JAYTVF010000420.1:0-12095 GCA_043744155.1 Acidimicrobiia bacterium
TCCGCAAAGCCCGCCGCCGCCCCCAAGGCGAAGAAGAAGTAGTGCGCTGAAAGGCCTGTGAACACAGATGGCGAAAAAAGCACTCATTGAGAAGTCCAACCGCAAACCGAAGTACAAGGTTCGCGCCTACACCCGCTGTAAGCGATGTGGCCGGCCCCGTGCGGTGTTCCGTAAATTTAGCCTCTGCCGCATTTGTTTGCGGGAGATGGTGCACGCAGGCGAAGTGCCTGGCGTGACGAAGGCAAGCTGGTAAGGAGGCGATTAGATGACCATGACAGATCCCATCGCTGACATGCTGACGCGCATCCGCAACGCGAATATCGCGATGCATGATGACGTTGCCATGCCCAGCTCCAAGCAAAAGGTTGCCTTGGCGATTGTCCTTCTCAAAGAGGGCTACATCGAGGGCTACAGCGTTGCTCCCTCAACGAAAGGCCCCGGCAACGTGTTGTCGATCAAGATGAAGTACACCCATGATCGGCTGCGCACTATCTCGGGTCTTCGGCGGGTGTCCAAGCCGGGCCTGCGTCAATACGTCCAAGCTGACACAGTGCCGCGTGTCCTCGGTGGCCTCGGTGTCGCCGTCCTATCAACCAGCCAGGGCCTCCTTACCGACCGTGAAGCGCGCAAGCGCAAAGTCGGCGGCGAGCTCCTGTGCTTCGTGTGGTGAGGCTCTGATGTCACGTATTGGAAAAGCTCCCATCGCCATACCCGGCGGCGTCAACGTGTCGATCTCCGACCGTGTCGTCTCCGTCAAGGGACCCAAGGGAGAGCTGTCGCGCACCTTGGCTGGTGAAATCAGTGTTCGTGAAGACGAGGGCAAGCTCATCGTCGAGCGCCCCAATGACGAGCGGCAGAATCGTGCGCTACACGGTCTGACCCGCACGCTCGTGGCCAACATGGTGCAAGGCGTCACCGCCGGGTACACCAAGGAACTCGACATTGTTGGCGTCGGCTACCGCGCCGAGGCTCAGGGCCCGTCCGCCCTGAAGCTGGCGCTTGGGTTTAGCCACCCTGTCTTCATTAATGCTCCTGCAGGGATTACCTTCGCGGTTCCCGCCCCCACCAAGATCATTGTGCAAGGAATCGATAAGGAGACCGTCGGCCAGGTTGCCGCCAACATCCGCGCGATCCGAAAGCCTGAGCCCTACAAGGGCAAGGGTGTCAAGTACGCCGGAGAGCGCATTCTGCGCAAAGCCGGCAAGACCGGGAAGAAGTAAGCAATGGCGAATTCGTCGAATAACCGGCTCACCAGCCGCAAGCGTCGCCACTTTCGTGTGCGCAAGAAGGTCGCGGGCACAGCCGCTCGGCCCCGTCTCGCCGTGTTCCGCTCATCTCGACACTTTGTTCTTCAGCTCATCGACGATGGCGCCGGTCACACAATGACGTCTGCCTCGACTCTTGAAGCTGAGATCAAGGCCATCGGCTCAACCGGTTCGATCGCTGCAGCCCAGCGTGTCGGCTCCGCCATTGCGGATCGGGCGAAGGCGCTGGGTGTCGAAAAGGTCGTCTTTGACCGTGGTGGATTTCAATACCACGGCCGGGTGGCAGCTGCCGCCCAGGCCGCTCGTGACGCTGGACTGGAGTTCTGATGAGCAACTTTGATCGCAACGCAGAGCGTGCGCCCGACCCCAATGGCCTGCGCGAGTCACGGGTGATTCACATCAACCGTGTGGCCAAGGTCGTGAAGGGCGGTCGTCGCTTCAGCTTCACGGCGCTCGTGGTCGTCGGTGACGGCAACGGCAAGGTAGGTCTCGGCTACGGCAAGGCCAAAGAAGTTCCGCTTGCCATTCAGAAGGGCACCGAGGAAGCCAAGAAGAACCTCTTCTCGGTTGCACGCGCTGGTAGCACCATCACCCACCCGGTGTATGGAATCCAGGGCGCCGGTCGCGTGCTGTTAAAGCCGGCGGCCCCCGGTACCGGTGTTATTGCCGGCGGTGCTGCTCGCATCATTCTCGAGGAGGCGGGGGTGCATGACGTGCTCTGCAAGTCACTCGGCTCCTCGAATGCCATCAACGTGGCTCGCGCCACTATTGGTGGTCTCAAGGCACTGCAGCGTCCCGACGTCGTGGCTAAGCGCCGCGGTCTGGCCGCCGAAGAATTTGTCCCCAAGGGTTTGCTTGCTGCCTACAACGAGAGCCAGCGCGGACCCGTCACACCGGCAGAGGTGCACTAATGGCCCTGAAGGTCACTCAATTCAAATCCAAGATCGGTGAGAAGCCCAAGACCGTCGGTACGTTGCGTGCTCTGGGTCTGGGTACCATCGGCAACACCAATATCCTTCCCGACCGTCCCGAGATCCGCGGCATGCTTCGACGTGTGCCTCATCTCGTGCGGGTCGAGACGGTCGAGGAGAACTGATCATGCGCGTTGATGAACTGAAGCCGGCACCAGGTTCGGCCAAGCGTCGTAAGCGTGTTGGCCGTGGCACCTCGGGCCATGGCGGTAAAACAGCCGGTCGTGGTACCAAGGGTCAGCACTCGCGCGGTCGCGGCAAGGTTAACCGCGGCTTCGAAGGTGGCCAGATGCCGCTCAAGCAGCGTGTTCCAAAGCTAAAAGGCTTCAACAACCCCTTCCGCATCGAGTACCAGGGCATCAACCTCGATGCCATTGATGAGCTCGGCTTGTCTGAGGTCGACCCCGGCGTGCTGTTCTCCCACGGTGTTGCTCACAAGGGTGCGCTTTTGAAGGTGCTCGGGCGTGGCGAAATCTCGCGGGCTGTCCATGTGACAGCCCATGGCTTTTCGGAGTCTGCTGTCGAGGCCATCACCGCCGCCGGTGGTACCGTGACGAAGCTTCCCCTTCCCTTTGGTCCGGCAGGTCGTCCGCCGGTCAAGGGCAACCAGTTTGCCAACCGCTGACATAAGGTTCTCGGACCTCAGCACAAGATTTTCGGAGCGGCGCCGTGTTATCCAGTGTGTCAAACATCTTCAAGGTCCCAGAGCTTCGCAAGAAGATCGCGTTCACCTTGGCCATGGTGGTGCTCTACCGCCTTGGTGCGCACCTGCAGGTTCCTGGCATCGATCGTTTGCAGGTCAAGCAGTTTCAGAAGTCGGCTGAGCAGCAGGGAACCATCGGGTTCCTGAATCTGTTCTCCGGCGGTGCGCTGAGCCAGTTCGCCATCTTTGCCCTTGGCATCATGCCCTACATCACTTCATCGATCATCGTGCAGATTCTCGGTGTCGTCATTCCCAAGCTCGAGGAATGGCAGAACCAAGGTGCGGTGGGGCAACGAAAGATCACCCAGTGGACTCGGTATATCGCCATTGTGATCGCTTTGCTCCAAGCAACGGCGCTCACCTTCCTGTTCGGTAAGGGTGGTGGCGCGACGCTGCTCGGCGGTCGCGGCGGCGGTATCAATGTCGTCCTCATTCCTGGCTTCCCGTTGTTGCGTGTGCTGCTTGTGGTGTTCACCCTGACCGCTGGCACATGTGTCCTGATGTGGATGGGCGAACTCATCACGCAGCGCGGGATCGGTAACGGCATGTCGATTCTGATCTTTGCCTCCGTCGTGAGTCGACTGCCGTACGACTACTACCGCATTCTCAAAGAGAAACACTTCATCATCTTTGCGGTGCTCGTTGCGATCTCGCTGGCCACCTTGGTGGCGATTGTGTTCATCGAGAATGGTCAGAGGCGCATTCCGGTACAGTTCGCCAAGCGCATGCAGGGCCGTCGGATGTATGGCGGGCAAAGCACCTACATTCCGCTGAAGGTTAACCAGGCCGGTGTCGTCCCCATCATCTTCGCCTCCTCGGTGTTGCTTCTTCCTGCCCTGCTCACGAACCTTGTGCACGCCGCCTGGCTGCAGAAGATCATCGATACCTATGTCTTGAACAACCAAAACTGGTTGCATCTCATCATTTACGGGTTCATGATCGTGGCGTTCGCCTACTTCTACAACGCCATCGCGTTCGATCCGATCAAGCAGGCCGATCAGATACGAAAGCAGGGTGGATTCATCCCCGGCATTCGTCCTGGCCGCCAGACCGAGTCGCATCTCTCGAAGATCCTCAACCGCATCACCCTGCCAGGTGCCCTGTTCATCGCCGCCGTGGCGTTGCTCCCCTCCATCGTGTTGGCCCTAGCCAAGGTGAACAACTTCCCCTTCGGTGGGACGACGGTGTTGATCGCTGTGGGTGTGGCCCTCGAGACGATGAAGCAGATCGACAGCCAGCTTATGCTGCGAAACTACGAGGGCTTCCTGAAGTGAGCCTGGGTTCCGAGTGATTCCAGGCGCCCGACTGATCATTCTCGGCCGGCAAGGTGCTGGAAAAGGTACGCAGTGCACCCGTCTTTCTCGCCACTACGTCGTTCCACATATCTCCACTGGTGACATACTGCGCGGCAATGTTGCCGAGGGTACCGAAC
This sequence comes from Acidimicrobiia bacterium, assembly GCA_043744155.1. Classification (GTDB taxonomy): domain Bacteria; phylum Actinomycetota; class Acidimicrobiia; order Acidimicrobiales; family Ilumatobacteraceae; genus JANMCE01. The sequence continues at coordinate 4,372 of JAYTVF010000420.1, forward strand.
TTGGCCTGAAGGCCAAGGTGATCATCAACAATGGTGGTCTGGTGGGTGATGAGATCATGATCGGCATCGTCCGGGAGCGTCTGCAGCGTCCCGATGCCCGCGGGCGTGGCTATCTGCTTGATGGCTTCCCGCGTACGGTGGCTCAGGCCGAAGCGCTGAGCGAGATAACTGTCGGCCGTCCCGTCGATCTTGCTGTCGATCTTGACGTTCCGCGTGAGATGGTGCTGGACCGCCTCGCCGCCAGACGATTTTGCCGGGATTGTCAAAAGAACTTCGCGGTCGTCGGTGCAGAACCGAGCCCTTGGACGTGCGATAACTGCGGCGGGGACGTCATTCAGCGATACGACGATACTCCCGAGGCGATCAATACTCGGCTCGATCTGTATGAGTCCCAGACATCGCCGCTGATCGAGCACTACTCACAGAATGGTCAGCTCGCTGTGGTGAACGGCGTCGGCCATCCGGATGCCGTTTTTGGTCGCCTCATCTCGGCAATTGATCGCGTGAAGCGCCGCAGAGATGATCGCCCCTGATTCGTTTTTGCCTTGGCCTTGTCTCGGATGCGTGTCAACCGGGAGCAGCACCGCCCTGTCGGTCGCCGCGCCCGACTTCCCGTCTTCCCTCTGGATCTGTGACAAACGGGCGGGTTCGTGATCCTGCGGACTTTGGCACTGTGGCCTGGCCGCGTTAGCATGCTCTGTCGGTTGAGAGGCTGGTATGCATCTGTCTGCCCTCCTCCGCCTCAAAACCCCATTTGTCCTAGGACCCATTCCGGGTTTGTGGCAGATCCCGATCCAACGAAGCAGAGATCGAATGAAAGTAAAACCGAGCGTCAAACCGATATGCGACAAGTGCAAGGTGATCCGCCGTCACGGGCGCGTCATGGTCATTTGCGAGACACCCAAGCACAAGCAGCGCCAGGGCTGAGGAGAAACACAACACTGATGGCACGTATCGCCGGCGTAGACATTCCCCGCGAAAAGCGGCTTGAAATCAGCCTCACGTACATATTTGGGATCGGTCGTCCGACCTCCCAGAAGATTTGCGCTGAGCTTGGTCTCGATCCAAATACCCGCGTTCGCAATCTGACCGAAGAAGAGGTTGACCGCATCCGTCGCTGGGTCGACACGAGCATCACTGTCGAAGGCGATCTGCGCCGCGACGTGGCGCAGGACATCAAGCGCAAGATCGAGATCGGTTGCTATCAGGGCATCCGTCACCGTAAGGGTTTGCCGGTACGCGGCCAGCGCACCCACACCAATGCCCGTACGCGTAAGGGTCCGAAGAAGACCGTTGCCAATAAGAAGAAGGCTGTGAGGAAGTAGCTGTGGCTAAGCCGAAGCCGGGTGGTCGTCGCCCCCGTAAGAAGGAACGCAAGAACGTCGCATACGGCGTTGCACACATCAAGAGTTCGTTCAACAACACCATCGTGTCGATCACGGACTCTGAGGGCAATGTCATCGCCTGGGCCTCGGCCGGAAATGTCGGCTTCAAAGGTTCGCGAAAGTCGACCCCGTTCGCTGCGCAGATGGCGGCGGAGAAGGCCACACGCGCCGCGATGGAGCACGGTCTTCGCAAGGTCGAGGTGCTCGTAAAGGGTCCCGGCTCTGGTCGTGAGACGGCCATTCGTTCGATTCAGGCCTGCGGTATCGAAGTCTCAGGCATCAAAGATGTCACCCCGGTACCCCACAATGGTTGCCGTGAGCCGAAGCGTCGGAGGGTCTGAGCCATGGCTCGTTACACCGGTCCAGTCTGTAAGTTGTGTCGCCGTGAGCGCACCAAGCTCTGGTTGAAGGGCACCAAGTGCGACACCATGAAGTGTCCGATCGAGCGTCGTCCGTATCCGCCGGGGGACCACGGCCGCAGCCGTCGCCAGCAGGGCTCTGAGTACCTCACCCAGCTGCGCGAGAAGCAGAAGGCTCGTCGTATCTACGGCGTCATGGAGAAGCAATTTCGTAACACCTACACCGAAGCAGTGCGCCAGACTGGCGTTACCGGTGAGAACCTGTTGCGTCTGCTCGAAATTCGCCTCGACAATGTCGCGTTCCGCGCCGGTTGGGGTGCGAGCCGTTCGCAGGCTCGTCAGCTCGTTCGCCACGGTCACGTGAAGGTCAACGGCAAGCGTCTGAACATCCCGAGCTATCAGGCCAAGAAGGGTGATGTCGTCACTCTGTCCGAGAAGGCCAAGGCCATGATTGTGGTGCGTCAGAACATCGACACGCTCGATCGCCAGACTCCCGCTTGGCTTGATACGGCCGACAACGGTAGCCAGGTAACGGTGCGCGAGCATCCAATCCGGGCCCAGATTGATATTCCTGTCCGCGAGCAGCTCATCGTTGAGCTCTACTCCAAGTAAAGGGGTCTGCATATGCTCGTTATTCAACGTCCCACCGTCGAGGCGCTCGGCGAACCAGAGAGCAACCGCCAGCGGTTCGCCATCGGCCCGCTCGAGCCTGGCTTCGGCTACACCATCGGGAACTCGCTGCGTCGCACGCTGCTGTCGTCCATCCCCGGCGCGGCCATCACCACTGTCCGGTTCGATGACGCCCTGCACGAGTTCGACACCATCGCAGGCATCACTGAAGACGTCACCGATGTGATCTTGAACATCAAAGACATCGTCATCACCTCGCTCGCTGACGAGCCAGTCGTGCTTCGGCTCGACGTGCGTGGCCCTGCCGAAGTGAAGGCTGGCGACATTCGCCTGCCCGCCGACATCGAGATTCTCAATCCAGATCAGCCTATTGCCACGCTGAACGCGAAAGGGCGCCTGGCGCTCGATCTCACGGTTGAGCGCGGCCGTGGATACATCTCGGCCGATCGTGACACGCAGAGCCGAACAATTGGCGTGATCCCGATCGACGCTATCTTCGCCCCGGTGCGCCGGGTAACGTTTTCGGTTGAGCCGACGCGGGTCGAGCAGAGCTCCAACTATGACCGTCTGATCCTCGAGATCGAGACGGACGGGTCGATCGAGCCCAAGGAGGCCCTTGCTTCGGCAGGCGCCACGCTGCGTTCGCTGGTTGACCTGGTCGCCAACATGAGCGAAAGCCCGCAAGGTCTTGAGCTCGGTGAAGTGGTTGGCATTGGTTCCAGTTCACCCGATCTCGACCTCCCGATCGAAGATCTCGATCTGTCCGAGCGTCCTCGTAACTGCCTCAAGCGGGCACAGGTCAACACCATCGGCGAACTGCTGGTGAAGACCGAAGAGGACCTGCTCAATATCACTAACTTCGGCCAAAAGTCGCTCGATGAAGTGAAGGTCAAGCTCGATGAGCGCGGCCTCACCCTTCGCGGCTGATAAAGAGAGATTGCTATGCCCGCAACCCCAAAGCGTCATAAGCGGTTCGGTGGCTCTGCCGCCCACCAGCGTCTGCTGCTCGCGAACATGTGTGCATCACTGTTCGCGGCCGAAGGCATCGTCACTACCGAGACCAAGGCCAAGGCAATCCGGCCGATTGCCGAGAAGCTCATCACCAAGGCCCGTCGGGCCACGGCTGATTCGCCTCAGCGACTCGCCTACATCCGCGAGATTCAGGCCTACCTGGGTGACCGTGAGATGACGGCCAAGCTGGTCGATGAGGTTGCCCCTCGTTACGCCGGTCGCCCTGGTGGCTACCTGCGGATCCTGAAGCTCGGGCCGCGCCATGGGGACAACGCTCCTATGGCTCGTATCGAACTGGTTTAGCAGCTGTCTCCTTTCGAGGAGCTGATAGTGGACCCCAGCGAAGCGGCGCCCAAGGCGCCGCTTCGTCGCGTCCGGATGGATATCGCTTATGACGGGGGTGCCTTTCACGGCTTTGCCGAAAACGCCGACGTCGCTACGGTTGCTGGCACGCTGCGAGTAGCCCTTGAGCGAGTCCTGCGTCATAGCGTCACCTTGACGGGTGCCGGCCGAACCGACGCAGGTGTCCACGCATGGGGTCAGGTAGTCAGCGCCGATCTGCCCGCATCTGGCGACCTTGTGCGGCTGCAACGATCATTGAACCGCCAATGTGGTCCTCAGCTGGTAGTGCGGTCAATGACCTGGGAGACCGATGATTTCAACGCCCGCTTCTCTGCCCGGTGGCGCAGGTATCGTTACACGGTACTAAACACGGCCACCCCCAATCCGTTTCGGGTGGCAACCGTCTGGCATCTGGCGACCCCGCTCAACATCGATGTGATGCAGTTAGCGTGCGACCCGCTTCTGGGCGAGCACGACTTCGGTGCATTCTGCAAACGGCCCAACGTGGATCCACCAGTGTCATTGGTGCGCCGTGTGCTGGAGGCATCATGGTCAGGTCAGCCGGGCGGCGAGATGGTCTTTGAGATCCGGGCTTCTGCGTTTTGCCACAATATGGTGCGCTCGATCGTCGGAACCCTGGTCGAGGTCGGGCTCGGGCGGATCTCCGCCGGCGAGGTGGCTGCCATCGTGCGCTCGAAGGATCGGGCCTTCGCCGGCAAAGTCGCGCCACCCCAGGGGCTATGCCTCTGGGAAGTGGGTTACTGAGCCCAGCCGCCAACGGGCTCACCCAACACCCGCAGTTTGCTCTCGAAGTCCTCCCGGTTGTGGTAGCAGCCTTCGAAGACTCGGGTGCCTCGATACGCAAGTCGTCCGTGCAACACGCGCCAATTGTCGAAAAGCACTGCCTGCCCCGGTTCGAGTCGTACGGTGAACCACGCAGACTGGTCGACCACGCGACGATGCAGTTCTCGGTACGCGTCGTAGAACTCGGTCATCGCTGGCTCCGGAAGTCGAAACGGGGCCCGGTCGTAGTTGTTTAGACTGATCTGCACGACACGCCCGGCTGCATCGAGGCGGATAGCCGGTCGCTCAGCCTTCAGGTGCACGCCGGGCTCGAGGTAATGACCGGGAACGGTCACTCGGGTGAGCGTGGCGAACGCCTCGGGTTCGTCGCGGCGCATCTCCTCAGCGAGCGCGAAACCATCGACCATGATGCTGTCTCCACCGGTGCCGTCGCGCTCGAGGCAGCAGAACAGTTGCAATCCGGGTGCGTCGTGGCAGTAGGTACCATCGGTGTGGGGTTCGAGATAGCTGTTGGAATAGGCCGTGTCATCGTGGGCTTTGACCGATGAGCTGAGTGGCCACATGGTGCCAAAGATGGTGCTGCGCGGGGGACCGACCTGGGTCGCCAACTCGAGCGCTGCCGCTTGGGTTGTCGGTATACCGGTGACCAAGCCCACGCCCGTATCGCGTACTTGTATCAAAAGACGCCGGAGTCCGTCTTGGGTCAGGACATCCGCGTACTGGACCGGCCGGCAGTCGAGGGCCGTTCCGCTTGACCAGAGATGAATGTTTGATCCTCTCGCTGCATTCCGACGGGTACTCTGGAGAAGTCCAGCCGATAGCCGGGCGCTGAGGCCAGCCTCATCCCAATCCACCACCAGGTCGCCCTGCTCACTCAGTCGCACATCACTTGGTCGGGCCTTCGACGAGAGCGCAAACGTGTCGACCTGCCGCTGCAGGGTGGCTTGATTCAGGCTGTGTTCGTCTTGGCTATGGTCCTGAATCCAAAACCAGGTCAGCAGTTCGGGGTTCGGATCGTCGGCGAAGGTCACCAAGACACCCTCGCTGATCGCTTCGACTACGACGATCTCGGGGCTGCGCGAACTCATAAGCGGATTCTACGATGATCGAGATCGGCCTCGCCGTTTGCCCATAGCGGGCCGCTCCACCTAATCTTGCTCGGTTGCTTCAGCGGCTTTGTACCGCTGCCTCAAGAGGACTGAGTCGTTATGCGTACGTATTCCCCCAAAGCGTCTGAAATCACCAAGGCTTGGCACGTCATCGACGCTGACGGCCTTGTTCTCGGCCGGCTGTGCACCGAGGTCGCTCGTGTGCTTCGCGGTAAGCACAAGCCGACCTTCGCACCGCACATCGACTCGGGTGATCACGTGATCATCGTCAACGCCGACAAGATCGTGTTGACCTCCGATAAGGCCGATAAGAAGGAAGTTTTTAGCTACTCCGGGTACCCGGGTGGCCTGAAGCGCGAAACGTATGCGCACTTCCGCAATCGCAAGCCCGAAGAGGCGATTCGTAACTCGGTTCGCGGCATGCTGCCCCACGGCCCCCTCGGCCGTGCCCAGATCAAGAAGCTCAAGGTGTACGTCGGGCCCGAGCACCCGCATGTGGCGCAGGCTCCTGTTGCCCTCGAACTCACTCACGCAAAGGCCCGTTGAAATCATGGCGACCAAGCCCCTCGTCCAGTCCACCGGTCGTCGTAAGGAAGCAGTCGCCCGTGTGCGTCTGCGTCCCGGCACCGGCGTTGTCACCATCAACAAGCGCGCCATCGAGAACTACTTCCCGATGGCGACCCAGCGCATGGTCGTTACCGCCGCGCTGACACTGACCAACACCGAAGAGACCTACGACATCGACGCCACCATGCATGGCGGCGGCATCACGGGCCAAGCCGGGGCCATGCGCATGGGAATCGCTCGCGCCCTGATTGAGCTCGATCCCGAGCTGCGCCCCGCGCTGAAGAAGGCTGGCCTACTCACTCGCGACTCACGCGCCAAGGAAAGCAAGAAGTACGGCCTCAAGAAGGCTCGCAAGGCCCCGCAGTACTCGAAGCGCTGATCTCAGCTCTTGGTTATGGTTCTGCGCTTTGGCACCGATGGGGTGCGTGGCGTCGCCAACACCGAACTGACACCCTCGTTCGCCCTCGACCTCGGTCGAGCGGCGGCGAGGGTGCTTCGCGTCACGGACATGGTGGTGGGTCGCGATACCCGACGGTCCGGCCCGATGTTGCAGGCGGCATTTGCGGCGGGGCTGGCCAGCGAGGGTGTTACCGTCCATCTCCTGGGGGTCGTACCGACGCCAGCTGTGGCCCACGCGGCTGCACGCACCGGGTTTGCCGGTGCAGTGATTTCCGCGTCGCACAACCCGTTCGCCGACAACGGCATCAAACTCTTCGCGGCAGGCGGAACCAAACTCGCCGACGCGGTCGAGGCGCAGATCGAGTCGGCGATGGCCTCGCTATCGGACCCGAGCGGCGTCGGTGCGGCTATCGGCGACATAGTTGACGGCTCCGCTATGGCGGCCACCTATGTCGACCATGTGATTGCAACCGTCGGACCGCTCGGGTTGGCTGGCCTGGCGGTCGTGCTCGACACCGGTCACGGCGCCTCCGCAGGGCTGGCCGGCGCCATCTATAGAGCTGCCGGCGCTGTCGCCGACGTCATTTTCGACGCGCCCGACGGGATCAATATCAACGCCGGATGTGGCGCCACTCACCCTGAGGATCTGTGCCGCGTGGTCCTCGATCGGGGCGCGTCGCTCGGCCTGGCGTTCGACGGTGACGCCGACCGACTGATTGCGGTCGACCACACCGGCCACATCGTCGACGGCGATCATGTGATGGCCATCCTGGCCCGCGATATGAAAGCTCGTGGCCTGCTGCACGACGACACGGTGGTCGTCACTGTGATGACGAACCTCGGATTTCGCCTGGCGATGAACGAGGCCGGCATCAAGGTCGTCGAAACGGCGGTGGGGGATCGCTATGTGCTCCAAGCCCTCGACGAGGGCGGCTATTCACTCGGCGGTGAACAGAGCGGCCACGTGATCTTTCGGGAACTGGCCAGTACCGGTGATGGGATGCTGACCGGCCTTATGCTGGCCGATGTCGTGGCACGGTCCGGCCGTAGTCTCGCCGACCTCGCAGCTTCCGCCATGACCCGACTTCCGCAGGTTTTGTTGAATTACCGGATGGCTA
>JAYTVF010000421.1:0-12094 GCA_043744155.1 Acidimicrobiia bacterium
CGGCCGGCGTTCCGGCCGACGCAACAGCCGTGGCCGTCAACCTCACCTTGGTCGAGGCCACCAAAGCCGGGTTCGCCGCTCTGTGGTCGCAGCCAACACCCGGCATCGCCGGGCCGCCTTCCACCTCAAGCGTGAACGCCAGCCGAGCGGGTCAGACCGTGGCCAACATGAGCGTGGTCTCCCTCTCCTACGATGGGTCGTTGAACCTGTATTCCTCCTCTGGGGGCCAGTTTCTGATTGACGTGGCCGGCTACTGGACACCCGCGGCCGAGGCGACCGCGGGCCGGTATATCTCGATCACGCCTGTTCGGGCGCTCGACACCCGCACCGGCGGTGGGGTCGCTCCCGGCGGAGTCGTCGAGGTGAACGTGACTTCGGCGGGCGGCCTGCCAGCCGGGGTTGGCGCAGTGGCCGTCACTATCACGGGCACCATGGCGACGGCCGCCGGTTTCGTCACGGCCTGGGCGTCGGGGGCGTCGATGCCCAACACCTCGAGCCTCAACCTGCCCACCAAGGGAGCGACCGTACCGAACTTAGCCATCGTGCCCGTCGGGGCGAACGGCAAGATCTCACTCTTCACTAGCGGCGGTACGCAACTGATCGTCGATATCGCTGGGTACTTCACCGGTGTGTCCGCAGCTCCGGGTTCGGACGGCCTGTTCGTACCGATCCAAATGACCCGCATCGTCGACACTCGGTCGCATTCGGGTATGCGGCGCCTCGCCCCCGACCTCACCAGCGAAATGCCGGTGGCCGGGTTGGCCTCGGTTCCCGCTGTCGGCGTGGCCTCGGTTGCCCTCAACCTCACGGTCACCAACCCGCTTGGTGATGGTTACCTGTCCGTTGGTCCGTCGGGCGCCAAGATCCCCGTCGTCTCCAACCTGAACTTCGTCGCCGGTGACGACGTGGCCGGCCTGGCATTTGCCCGCCTCGGTGCCAACGGCAAGATCAACGTCGGCAGCTATGCGGCCACGAACTTCATTGCGGATGTGGCCGGCTACTTCACCGGCGCGCCGGCGGCAGATACCGGGTTTCATCCGTTGGCCTGCGAGAACGCCATGCTGTTGAACAAGACCGACATCGACCACTCGGTCGTGGTACGTGACCGTACCGGAGCCGTGCCAGATCGGGTCATCGCGGGCGGTGCTCATCTCGGTGCCACCATGGGTCCGAACTGTGACTACATCGTGCTCTTCCAGCAGGGCAGCGCTGCCAGCACCCGCCTGGTACGCCTATCGATGGCGGGCCGATCCATGGGTGACATCACCGAACTCGCCTACTCAGCCCGGACCATTTCCTCGGATGGAACCTTCATGTTCTTTGCCACGGGAGCCAATGACAAAGGCGCCGCCCGCTACATCTCTCGCGTCAATGTGTATAGCAAGGAAATCAAACAGATTTTCGACGGTGGTGGAAACTACATCTATGACATCGAGAACGTCGATGAGACGAATGCATATCTGCGCATTCTATCGTCGTCGTCCACCACGCCGTTTGCCGACTATCTGATCCCGACCGGTGGCGGACAGATCTCACCGGAGGGACATCCATTCGGTCGCGGCGTGCAGTACGTCATCTCGCCCCACCGCACGGCCCAGGGTCAGTTGAACGTGGATGCCAACAATTCTTCGGCCACCGCTCATATCTGCTCGGGTACCTGCGTCGATGTTCCCGATGCTCGCTGGATCTCGTTCACTGCACAGGACGAAGCGGTCGTCCGCCTCGCCGATGGGCGATCGCTGTTGTTCAAACCGCAGTTCTCCACCGGGGTCGTGATCCCCCAGGCCAGTGACGAGCGCGGATTCAGTTTCCCGACCTACGCATAGCGACCAGAGCGACCGGCGCCTTCGCATAGCGGCCAGCGACGTCGTGTCGCCCGGGCGTGATTACCGCGCCCGGGCCAGTGCGACGCCAGCTATAGCGGCGACGGCAGCTTCAGCGACGAGTGAGACAGTTCCGGTGATCTCGCTCCAGTTCCCGATGTCGTAGGAGGCGGCGGGGAGCCCGGTGGTGCGACTCAGGATGTATCCGGCGAACGTGGCCAGGCACAGTGCGCTGGCGAACAGCCATCCGGCTCTAGCGTTGGACCGCCAGATCAGGCCGACAGCGAGGAGGCATCCAAAAACGAGGCCGATATAGCCGACACCGATGTATTTGGTTTCTTCGAGTTTCGCGCTGATGTCGTGGAAGTGGATGTAGGCCACGATCGCGAGGCCGACGGTGGCGAGGGTCTTGAGGCCGGCGTGGGAAGCGACGGGCCGGTCGTAAACACGATCGATGGTTGGTGTGGTCATTGTAGGCATGTTGTTGCTGCTTTCTTTCAGGGGCGACCGCGGCTGCGACCGACTGAACAGATCGTGGCGAAGCAACCTAAATGCCTGATGAGATCTTGATGAGATTTCTCTCAGATTTGAGATAAGAGAACTCTCATGTACATCTCATCGGGGTCTTATGCGCGACTGCGAACCTTACGGGTCGTCGCCGTTCGTTAGGGTTGCGTCGCTCGATCTTTGGAGGTTTTGTGTCGGTTGGTACCCCGCGACGTTTCGGGCTCGTGGCCCGCTTGATGGTGCTCCACGCCATTGCGATGGTGGTCGGGCTTGGTGCCGTTGGCTTGCTTGGTCAGCGGCGGTTCGCGGCGACGTTGGACCGGGATGCGCATGACGAGTTGGGTGCGGAGGTGATCGAGTTCGACCGTGCGGCGAATCTTCGTGCTGTCGGTCAGTCCTATGCCGAGTTTGCCGCGTCGTGGGCAGAGACGCATGCGGAGCCGACCGGTCATTTCATTGTCGTCGGCGTGACCCGGCCCGATGGCACCCTGATGGTGAGGGCAACCGAGGAGAGCGACACCCTGCAGGCGACCTCGCAGGTGAAGGCGTGGATGAAGAACCCGCCGAACCGCGACATCGTGTCGCACCTCGGCAGCGGTCACATTCGGTATAAGGTGCTCGCTCGTCCGCTTGTACAACAGGGATCACCGGTCGGGTCGATGGTGTTGGCCGTCGATCTTGCGCCGATCGAGAAACTCAGCGGGCAACAGTGGCAGATCACCTTGATGCAGGCCGCCCTTGCCGTCATTGCCGCGTCAGTAAGCACGTTCTTCCTGTTGCGACGTCTCCTTCGAGGGGTCGCGCATGTGACGAGGACGGCGAACGAGATCAGTAGCCTGGACCTTAGTCGGCGGCTCAACCATTCGGGTCCGAACGACGAGATGGGGCAACTCGCAGCGACGTTCGATGGGATGCTTGATCGGCTGTCCCTGGCGTTTGCGCAGCAGGGCGAACTGTTGGCCGAGGTGTCGCATCAGCTGCGCACACCCCTGACCGTCGCACGCGGGCATCTGGAGGTTCAGGCTCGGGCCGGTTTCGCCGACCAGCTCGAAGTGGCGCACAGTGTTGATGTCGCGATTACAGAGATCGATCATGTCAAACAGCTGGTTGAGCGCCTGCTGTCTTTGGGTGAGGCGTTAGAGCGCGGTGGTGGTGACCGGCTGATCGCGTTGAGTCCGTTTCTGCAGGAGGTGGTTGATCATGTCCGGGTGATGGCCGAGAGGGAATGGATACTCGTTGATCGGACGAACGGGGTCACGTTCCTGGCCGATCCGGACAAGGTGCGTGGCGCGCTCTTGAACCTGATCGACAACGCGGTCAAGGCGACGAAAAAGAGCGACACGATCGAAGTCTCGGCCCGGTTCGGTGACGGTCTGATCATCGACGTCACCGATAACGGGCGCGGTATTCGCGAGGAGGATCAGGCACGCGTATTCGACCGGTTCGCTCGGGCCGGGGCAACGAGCGAGCACGGGACCGGGCTCGGTCTCGCGATTGTGAAAGCGGTCATGGAATCACTCGGAGGTCGTGTGTCACTGAGAAGTAAGTTCGAGCACGGGACCACCGTGACGCTCGAGATTCCAAAGGGCCGGGTTGTTACACGACCTCGTGAAAGGCCCACGAAGGCAAACCGATGAACATCCTGATTGTGGAGGACGATAACGGCATCTCGTCCTTTCTTACCAAGGGGTTGGCCGCCGAGGGATACCACGCCACCACACTGGCCGATGGAGCTCAGGCGGTCGTTGCCGCGGCGGTGCTGACCGAGGAGGTCGACCTGGTACTGCTCGATCTCGGGCTCCCCAACGTCGATGGACTCGACGTGCTCAAGGCGATCCGACAGCGACGGCCCGAGCTGCCGGTGATCGTTCTGACGGCCAGGCACAGCGTCGCAGACAAGGTTCGGGTTCTCAATGCCGGAGCGAATGACTATGTGACGAAACCGTTCGCCTTTGAGGAACTCCTCGCCCGTATCCGAGCGAGCCTGCGTCAACGCGAAGCCGCCACGTCGACCACGCTGGAACTTAACGACCTCCGACTCGACCTCCTCACGAAAGTTGCGCGCCGAGGTGAGCGACGAATCGATTTGTCACCACGGGAATGGACGCTTCTCGAGTTCCTCATGCGGAGCCCTCATCAGATCTTTTCGCGGGAACAAATTTTGAGCCATGTGTGGGGATACGACTCCGAAACGTCGAGCAATATCGTCGACGTCTACATCGGCTACCTTCGCAAAAAGCTCAACAAGGGCGACGAGCCAACGATCGTCGACACCGTCCGCGGCGCCGGCTACCGACTCTTCCCCGCAAGCGTTACCTCGTAGTCAACACGAGTTCGGCGTCGGATATCCGCCGTGGGCGTCGACCAGCGACCAGTCGCCCACCTCGCTGGTGAGCCCCAAACCCGCGCCACTCCACGGGAGGCATACTTGGCCAGGGCACCGTCAACAATCCGCAGATACGCGATGACCGCCAAAATCGTCTGTGGGAAACCCCAATTTTCGTGAGGTTATGCACATATTTGTCCACCGCGTTGTGGAAACCCATTGTTGATGGGCCATTCGACTCAAATCTGTCGCGACGACAAGCCCACCTTGCCAGCGTCTGCGCCTGGCCACACGACGGAGTGCCGCCGGGCGGCTCGGCCGAGGTTTGCTACGCTGTTAGAGCGCTCTAATTGGCACGTTACCCACGTGCGAAAGGTCTGTCCCCATGGCCACTACACAATCTGTTCTCGAGAACCTGGCGGGAGCCCCGATCTCGTGGGGTATCTGTGAGGTGCCTGGCTGGGGTTTGCAATTGCCGCCTCGGCGGGTGCTGGCCGAGATGTCCGGGGTGGGTCTCGTGGCCACCGAACTTGGCGCGGCTGGCTATCTCGGCAACGACCCGGATGAGATTGCCGAACTGGTTGCCGAATTTGGCCTGCGGGTCATCGGCGGCTTCGTGCCGCTGGTACTGCACACCGAAGCGGCTCGTGAGCAGATGATCTCCGACGCTCGCCAAGCCGCCCATGTACTGGCCGGCGTGGGCGCCGACAACTTCGTCACCGCCGTCGTGGTTGACGCCGACTGGTCGCCGCGGGTGTCGCTGTCGGATGCCGACTGGCAAACGATGTTCGACGGTTTTGCCATGGTCGATGACATATGCGACGAGTTCGGCCTTACTCAGGTGCTGCATCCGCACGTGAACACTCTGGTCGAGACGGCCGATGATGTCGATCGAGTTCTGGCTGGCAGCGATGTGCTGTGGTGCCTCGATACCGGTCACCTCACCATTGGTGGCGTCGACCCGGTCGCCTTCGCCCGCAACTACGCGGATCGCATCGGCCTGGTGCACGTGAAAGACGTCAAGGCCGACCTGATCGCGCCCCTCAACAACAAAGAACTCTCCCTGTTCGACGCCACCCGCCAAGGCATCTTCCCCGCCGCCGGCCAGGGTGGTGTGCCGATCGGTGAGATCATCGACGTGATGCTGGCCGCCGACTACGACGGTTGGTACGTGCTTGAACAAGACGTCGCCATCACCGGCGGTCTGCCGGCCGAGGGCGCCGGGCCCGTGCGGGCTGTTCAAGATTCCATTGTCTACCTAAAGCAGCACCTCTCCGCCCACGATGGCTGAGATTGCGGCAATGACCGCCATGGCCTCGCTGCCAGCCGAACGTGAGGCCGACGGTGCGCTCGAGGTCTTGACGACCGGCCGTATCAGCATCGACCTGTACTCCGAGGAGTTGGGTCTCGACTGGCACGACATCACCCATTTCGTGAAATCGGTCGGAGGTACCGCTACCAACGTTGCGGTGGCCGCAGCCCGTCTCGGTCATCGCGCTGCATTGTTCACCAAACTCGGCGCCGACCCGTTCGGCGGGTACCTTCGCCACCGCCTGCATACCCATTTTGGTGTGGATACTCGCTATATCGGTACGCATCCGACCCTGCAGACGCCGGTCGCGTTTGCGGCGCTCTGTCCGCCGGAAGATCCGCAGCTCTATTTCATCGGCCGCACGCCGACGGCGCCCGACATGACCCTGGAACTACACGAGGTCGATGTCGATGTGGTGCGTACGGTCCCCATCTTCTGGGTGACCGGTACTGCCATGTCGGGTGAGCCGACGGCTTCGACCACCCTGGCTCTGGTTCGAGCCCGCGGGCGTGCGACACATACGGTGGTCGACCTCGACTACCGGGCCATGTTCTGGCCATCCGCCTCGGCTGCGCACGCCGGTATCTCCCAACTGCTCGATCATGCCACCGTCGCGGTGGGGAACCGCAGCGAATGCGAGGTGGCCGTGGGCACCGCCGAGCCGCGCGAAGCCGCCCGCCGACTTCTGGATCGCGGCGTCGAGTTGGCCATCGTGAAGCAGGGTGCCGATGGCGTGCTGGTCGCAACCCGGGCCGGCACGCACGTCGTGGCCCCCATGCGCATCAAACCGTTCTGCGGGCTGGGCGCCGGTGACGCCTTCGGTGGCGCCCTGTGCCACGGCCTGCTGTCGGGCTGGGATCCCCTTCGCATCGTCGAATACGCCAACGCGGCCGGTGCCATCGTCAGCAGCCGCCTACTGTGCTCCGACGCTATGCCGACCGCAGCCGAAGTCGACCACGTGCTGTCCACCGGAGCGGTACCGGCCGAAGGCGAACTGTCTCGATGATCGGTTGGTCGCCAGCAGTACCATCCTCTGGGCACATCGAACTGTCTGTGGAAGGACGCGCATGACGCTGCACAAGCCCGCTGGATCGACCGGGTCGGGAATGCATTCGGTGTCCGTCGACCCGGCCCAGGCGGGTTGGGCATACTCCGGGCTGCAGGTGATCAACCTTGACCCCGGCCAGACGCACACGTTCCATTCGCCCATCGAAGAGTGCATGGTGCTGCCCCTATCGGGTGGCTCGATGACGGTCGAAGTAGAAGGCAGGCGGTTCGACCTTCGGGGTCGTGAGAGCGTGTTCGCCCGGGTCACCGATTGCGCCTATATCCCCCTCGACGCCGAGGTTCGTATCTCGACCACCCACGGCTGCGAGATCGCTCTCCCGACGGCCGTGGCCACCCGGCGATACGAACCGGTCTACATCGCGGCCGAATCGGTGCCGGTCGAGGCCCGAGGCGCGGGGCCGTCCAGCCGTCAGGTCAACAACTTTTTGGCCCCCGGGTTCTTCGACGATTGCGACAAGTTGGTCTGCTGCGAGGTGATCACCCCCGACGGCAACTGGTCGAGCTATCCGCCCCACCGCCACGACGGCGAAGATGTCGGTGACGGCTCGGTCTGCCCTGTCAACAACGAAGAGATCTACTATTTCCGCATCGGCGTCACCGGCTCGACGTCGTACAGCCCCACCGGATTCGGCATGCACCGCACCTATACGGCCGATCACGCCATCGACGAAAACGTGGTGATTCGCGACGCAGATGTCTTCTTGGTGCCGCGCGGGTATCACGGGCCGTGCATCGCCGCGCCCGGCTACCCGATGTACTACTTGAACGTGCTGGCCGGCCCGGCAGAAGCCCGCTCGATGGCGTTCTGCGACGACCCGGCCCACCACTGGGTTCGCGACAGTTGGACCGATATGCCCGTCGACCCCCGCATCCCCCTTACGACTGCGGCCGGTCCACGGCTCGGTCCACGTCCCCCACAACCAGGAGCACAGGCATGACTGCCCGCAAGAAACTCGGTATCGGCGTCATCGGCTTTGGTTGGATGGGCGGCGCGCACAGCCGGGCCATGGTCAAGATCCCGATGCATTTCCCGAACCGCATCTTCGACCCGCGACTGGTCGTACTCTCCGACACGGTGGCCCAGCGGCGGGAAGAGGCCACAGGCTCCTACGGATTTGAGCGGGCAGTCGAGGATTGGCACGCCGTTATCGAGTCGCCCGATGTCGACGTGATCGTGTGTACCGCGCCCAACATGGTGCACCTTGAAATCGTCGAAGCGGCCGCCGCGGCCGGCAAGGCGATCATGTGCGAGAAGCCCGTCGGTGGCACGCCGCAGCAGACCGCCAAAGCCGAGTACGCCGCCCGCCGGGCTGGCGTTGTGTCCGGCGTCGGCTACAACTACCGCTGGGCGCCACTGGTGCAATACGCCAAGCAGCTGATCTCCGACGGCACCCTGGGCGAGATCACCAACTACCGGGGCCGATTCTTCTCGATGTACGGCGCCGACCCGATGGGTCTGTTGTCGTGGCGGTTCCTGGTCGACCAGGCGGGCTACGGCGTATCGACCGACATCTTGAGCCACTCGGTCGACTTGGCTCACTTCTTGCTCGACGCCCAGGTCGACCGCCTGGTGGCGACCACGCATACCTATATCAAAGAACGTCCGCTGCCCCGCGCCGGTGGTACCCATTACGATCGTGGCCGCCCTGAGGACCCGACCGGCACCGTGACCAATGAGGATTACGCTGGCATGTTGTGCACCTTCACCAATGGTGTGAGAGGTGCGTTCGAGACCAGCCGAGCCATCATCGGCCCCGAGAGCCAGAACGCGTTCGAGGTGTACGGCACCAAGGGTTCGCTCCTGTGGAACTTCGAAAAGATGAACGAACTGCAGGTGTACATCGCGTCTGACGTCATCAAGCACACCGGCTACACCACGGTCTACGGCGGCGATCGATTCCCCTTCCACGGCAATTTCGTGCCTGGTGCCGCCAATGGCATCGGCTTTGATGAGCTGGTGGTCATCGAAGATCACGCCTTCCTCGAATCGGTGACGCTCGGCCGTCAGCACGCTCCCGGTTTTGCAGAGGCACTCGATTTCGTGTCGGTGCAGGATGCGGTGCTGCGCTCGTCGGCTTCGCAAATGTGGGAAAACGTCACGTCCCTGCGCATCAACGACTGAATCCAACGACTGAATCCAACGACTGAATTTGAGGCCTGCAATGGAAACGATTCGACTGACGACCGCCGGGGGAATCGTGCGGTGGATGACGGCCCAGCGCACGATGATCGACGGGGTCGACTCACCGATGTTCGGTGGCGTCTTCGCCATTTTCGGGCACGGCAATGTCACTTGCCTCGGGCATGAACTGGAGCCAGTACAAGATGTGCTGCCCACCTGGCGTGGCCAGAACGAGCAGGGAATGGCGCTGGCCGCGGTGGCCTACGCCAAAGCCAAGCAAGGTCGCCAGATCATGGTGGCCACGTCGTCGGTCGGGCCCGGCGCCCTAAACATGGTGACCGCGGCTGGTGTCGCGATGGCCAACCGTTTACCGGTGTTGCTCATCGCTGGCGATACCTTTCATTCTCGACTGCCCGACCCCGTGCTGCAACAGGTCGAGCACGATGGTTCACCGTCGACCACGGTCAACGACGCCTTCCGTTCCGTCACCCGCTACTGGGATCGCATCACGTCTCCCGCTCAGATCTTGTCGTCGCTACCTCAGGCGCTCGCCACCATGCTCGATCCGGCGACGCGAGGCCCGGCCTTCATTGGGTTGCCACAGGATGTGCAGGCCTCGGCCTACGACTTCCCGGTGGCATTCTTCGAGAAGCGCTTTCACACCTCGCCCCGGCCCCGGGCCGACGTGGCCCAATTGGCCGCCGCCGCCGCGCTGGTGGCCAAGGCCCGAAAGCCTGTGATCATCGCTGGTGGAGGGGTGCATTATTCGCAGGCCGAAGCGGTGCTGGCCGACTTCGCCGAGCGCCATGGTATCCCGGTGGTCGAGACGGTAGCTGGGCGCACTTGCCTGCTGCGCTCGAACCCTCGACTGGTCGGCCCGGTCGGTACCACCGGTTGCGAGGCGGCCAACAACATGATTGCCGAGGCCGACGTCGTACTGGCGGTAGGCACCCGCTTGCAGGATTTCACCACCGGATCCTGGACCGTCTTTCGAAACGACAAGGTCAAGATCATCGCTCTCAACGCTGCTCGCCTTGATGCGCATAAGCACTTTGCGGTGCCCGTTGTCGGCGATGCTCGCGAGAGTCTGACCGAACTGTCGTCGTTGTTGGGTGACTATTCCACGTCGGCGGCCTGGCAGAGGCGGGCCGTGAAGGAAGCCGCCGGGTTCGCCGCGTACCTGGCGTCGATCCAGCAACCGAATCCCGCGTCGCTGCCGAGCTACGCCCAGGTGGTGGGCGCCGTCGCCCGCCAGGCGACGCCGGCCGATTACGCACTCACTGCGGCCGGAGGCTTTCCGGGCGAGTTGATCAACGGCTGGCCCGGATTGTCCGTCGGCTCGTTCGACACCGAATACGGGTTCTCGTGCATGGGCTATGAACTTTCAGGGGCTTGGGGTGCGCGCATGGCCCGCGCCGAGGGCGAGGTCTACGCCTTCGTCGGAGACGGCTCGTACCTGATGATGAACTCCGACCTGTACTCCTCGGTGCTGTCGGGCCACAAGGTCACCGCCGTGGTGTGCGATAACGGCGGCTTCGCGGTCATCAACCGACTGCAAATCAACCAGGGTGGCGTGCCGTTCAACAATCTGCTGGCTGATTGCCGCGTCGTCAATCCGGTCGGCGTCGACTTCACGGCCCACGCCGCGGCGATGGGCTGTCGGGCCGAAAAGGTAAAGACGATCGCTGAGTTCGAGGAAGCGCTGGTTCGGGCCCGGGCGCACGACCGTTCGTCGGTCATCGTGATCGATACCGACCCCTACGTCTGGACCGAAGGCGGCGCCTTCTGGGAAGTCGGCGTCCCCGAGGTCTCCGCCCGCCCCGCGGTACTCCAAGCCAAAGCCGCCATGGTCGCCGGCCTCGCGGACCAACGCCAAGGCTGGTAGCCCAATCCCTGTGCGGAACTGGCATCGCACAGGGATTGGAGGGACGGGGTCAGTAGGCAGAAGGCGGGCGGCGAGACGGGACGGGACGGGCGAGGCGGGACGGGACGAGGCGAGACGGGCGAGGCGAGGCGAGGCGGGAAACGGGACGGGAAATGGGTCAGTGGGGGGCGAGGTGGTGGAAGGCGACGGCGGCGGCGTGGCCGACGTTGACGGAGTCGACTTCGCCGGAAATCTCGATGCGCACTCGCTGATCGGCCGCGGCTTGGGCAGCGGTGGTGAGCCCGGGGCCTTCGGCGCCCAGCATGATGGCGATGCGGTCGTCGGGCTGCCGGGTCAGTCCTCGCAATGGTACAGCCTCAGGCGCAGGCGTCAGTGCCAGAACCCGGAACCCGGCCTGCTGCATGCGAGCCACGTCCCCGGGCCAGTCGGTGGCCACGGTGATGGCGAGAAAGAGCATCTCGCCCATCGAAACCCGGATCGCTCGACGGTAGTAGGGGTCAGCGCAACTCGGGTCGAGTACGAGCGCGTCAACACCAAAGGCCCGTGCGGTGCGGGCGATGGCACCGAGGTTCTCGTGGTCGTTCAATCCCTCCAGCACGGCTACGGTTCGGCTGGCGGCCAGCACGGTAGCCAGTGGGATCGGTGACGGGCGACGGGCCAGGGCCACCGCGCCGCGATGGAGATCGAACCCGACCGAGGCCCGCAAAATATCGCGGGCGGCGATAAATACATCGACGTCTACCGCGTCGAGTTGGGGTGCCAGCCGTTCGTAGCGGCTCTGGGTCAACAGCAGCGAGACGACCTCGTGGTCACTCTCTAGGAGGCGGCCGATCGCGGTCTGGCCTTCGACCACGAAGATTCCGGCCGCCTTTTCGTGGCGCTCCCGAGCCGCCGGCTCGTTGAGGCGGCCATATGGTGCCAGTCGCTCATCGAGGGGTTCGGTGATCAAGGTGACTCGGGGGGCCATGGCGTGTTATTTCTTCCGACGAGGGCTTGACGACAAGCAAGAATCGCGCGAACATCGAACACATGTTCGTTGTTGCTGATCGAC
>JAYTVF010000422.1:0-12076 GCA_043744155.1 Acidimicrobiia bacterium
GTTCATTTTTGGATTCCCGTCATTCGATCAGGCGGCCGGATTGCCGTTGTTCGTTGATCGCACGGTACGACGACGTGATCCAGCGCCGGGCTGGCGCATTGCCAGAACCCGGCCAGAAGTCAACGACGGCACCGACAACGCTGTCGGCCACGCTCTACCGTGGTAGCGGTGACCGGCGAACGCATCCTTATCGTGGAAGATGACGAGCGGATCGGTGTCAGCTTGTCGCGTGCGCTCGGAGGCGCCGGCTACGACTGCGTGTGGGTCGACTCAGGCCGATCAGCGTTGGTTGCCGTTGCCTCTGACCCGCCGCAACTTGTGTTGCTCGACCTCGGGCTTCCCGATCTCGACGGGTTGGAAGTGTGCCGCCGCCTGCATGAATCACAGCCGAACCTCGATGTGATCATGCTCACCGCCAGCGACGACGAACTCGACATCGTGACCGGACTCGACGCTGGCGCGGTCGACTACATCACCAAACCATTCAAACTCGCCGAACTCCTCGCCCGCATCCGAGCACAGCTTCGCCGAGGCGTTCACCCACGACTCGGTGACCGCGTCGATCTCGGCACCCTCGTCATCGACGTGCAGGCCCGACGGGTGTTCCTGGCCGGGAGTGAAGTCGACATGCGCGCCAAAGAGTTCGACTTGCTGGCCCGGCTCGCCGCCGAGCCCGGGCACACCATCACCCGCGAAACGTTGATGGCCGACGTATGGGACGAACACTGGTACGGGTCGACCAAAACCCTCGACTTCCACATCGCTGCGGTCCGCCAGAAGCTTGATGCCGCCGACACGCCGAGCTGGATCACCACCGTGCGCGGGGTCGGGTTCCGGTTCAACCGACCCTCCCCCGGTGGGACCCGATGAGACGTAGGCTTCTCACCACAATCCTGTCGATCACTGCGGCGTCGATCCTACTGTTCGCCATACCGCTCGGTTTTGTCGTGGCTCGACTCATCGACCAACGAACCGCGCTCACTCTCGAACGCCAAGCCATCCTCGCCGCCCGAAACATCCCGGCCGACTTCGCAACTGGCCACGACCCAACCGAGCTACCTACCGACACCGGCACCTCCTACTCGCTCTACGGCGCGGATGGTCGCCTCATCACCGGAGCCGGTCCCGTGACCGCCGACGCGCTCACCCGCCAAGCCCTGACCAATCGAGTCGTCGACGGCGAGGTCGACGAATCACTGCTGGTCGTGATCCCCATCGTCACCGACGAAACCGTGACCGGCGCCCTACGCGTCGAACAATCCACCTCGGTGATCGATGCCCGCCGCACCCGAGCCATATCGCTCATCGTCGGGCTCGGTGCTGGCATCGTGGCTATCGCCACCGGAGTCGGCTGGCTATTCGCCTCCCGCCTCGTGCGCCCGATCAAACAAATCCGTGACGCCACCGTACGACTTGGCACCGGAGACTTCGCGATCGAGACGCCCACAAGCAGGGTGCCCGAACTCGCTGAAACGTCCGCCGCTCTCGCCGCTACCGCGCACCGCCTCGACGCGCTGATCACCCGAGAGCGAGCCTTCAGCGCCGACGCGTCTCACCAGCTCCGCACACCGCTCACCGCCATGCGAACCACCCTCGAAGCTGAACTCGCCTACCCCCGACCCAACCCGACCACCGCCATCAACGAAGCCCTCGGCGATATCGAACGGCTCGAAATAACCATCGCCGAACTGCTCGATCTTGCCCGCACCAACGACCGGCCAGAACCGATCGAACTCGAACCCGTACTGGCGTCGCTCGGAACAGCCTGGGCCCCCCGAATCGCCAAGACAGGACGGGGCTTCCGAGTCGAATCAACCCGATATGCACCTGCGGTGATCGGACACGCCACGATGTTGCGCCACGCTCTCGACGTGCTGGTCGACAACGCCCTCACCCACGGCAAAGGCGACATCACCATCCACGTCGCCGCCGAAAATCGGTCCGTCAACATCACCGTCAACGACCAAGGCACCGGCTTCCCACCGTCGACCCTCAATCACAGCGACAACACGGGAGGGAGCCACACCGGCGAAGGCCGCGGTCTGCCACTCGCCCGACGACTCGTGGCCGCACAACACGCACGACTCACCATCGCCCCACCACCCGGCGGCCACGTCACCATCCAGCTACGACGCGCCCAAGGTTCCGCAGGAGCAGAACGCCCAGCCACGTTTGGCCCAGAAGCACAGAAACGAGCAGATCACGACAGCGGCGACCAAACGACTGCGCCTCCTCTGCCACGACCGTCTCACTCTGGCTGGGATCATCTTGCTGGTGATGGCCTCACCAAGACCGTCGATTGAAGCCGGGCGATGTCTACTTCGCGGACCTTGAGCCAGTCGTAGGCTCGGAGACAAACAAGGTCCGGCCGGTCATCTTGGTTGGAAACAACGCATCGCTTACCGCGGCCGATCAGTCCCAGCGAGGCGGTTGTCACCGTGGTGCCGTTGATGACGAACCTGCATGTCCGAGGCCCGATGCATTTCATCAGGTGGAATGCTACGGACGGATGACGACCGACGCGATCCCATGATCCAGTACAACTTTGGCCAACTTCGCGTCGCCGGTCTGTCGAACCAGGCTGGCGACCTGCTCGTTGTGATCTTCGAACAGGTAAATGAGTGCCGAAGTATCCAGCAAAACAGCGCTCAATCGAGCGACCAGTAGAACCGCGAACTCGGGTTTCACGCGATGGCGCTGGCGCCGGTTTGGGGTGTCGCCCCGCACCCCAACGCCACCACGCCATTGTCTACACACGCGACCGCAGCAAAGTATCCGACTCCGGCACATCTTGAGGAAACGAACATGATACTTATAACGATAAGAGAAGTTATGACGACAATATCTGGAGGTCGTATCACCAGAGGAGCATCATGGCTGCCAAATCTGCACTTTCAACTACACACTTTTCACGTCGACGGCTGTTCGGGGTCGCCGCCGGAGGGGCCGCTGTCTGGGCAATCAACGCCGCTGGCCCCAAGAATTTTTTTGCCTTTGCGGCAACTACTCAGTCGACCCCTGGCGGGCTGCCTCTGTTTGCCGACGCGTTACCTATCCTGGCGACCAGAAGCGCCGCGTTCGCCAGTCTGGTGGCCGCGCCGGCACCGGCAATATCCACCTTCCGCTTTCATTCGTCGTTGCCGGTTGCGAAGAATACGTGGGGTTACGGCGGCAGCAGTTACCTGGGCCCCACGCTGGAGAGTTCCTTCGGACTGGCCGCGAATGTCACGATGACGAACAAGCTCGGCATCCACCCATTTGCGTCCAGCACGCAGTCAACGTCAATTTGCATGATCGGCAACGCCGTTGACGATGCGAATCGTCCGCGGATCTCGTTGCACCTCCATGGTGCCGTTACCAATCCCGAGTTCGATGGTCATCCGGAGGACACGCTTCTTCCGAACCAATCGAAGACCTACTTCTATGGCAGCTTGGGCGAAGCCAAGATGCTCTGGTACCACGACCACGCCCTCGGGATAACCCGGCTGAATGTCGCCGCTGGCCTGGCGGGAGCCTTCATTGTTCGAGACATCTACGACACAGGTCTTGCCTTCAACGGACTCGGGCTTCCTACCGGGAAGTACGAAATTCCCCTCGTTCTGCAAGACAAGATCATCGACAAGGCAACGGGCAACCAGGTCTATCCGCCATCGCCTCGAGTGCTGGAATTCTTCGGTGATCAGCCAGTGGTAAACGGCGCCATCGCCCCGAAGTTGGCCGTCGACCGCGGCGTCTACCGATTCCGACTGGTGAACGCATCGAACGCCCGGTTCTTCAGGTTGAGCCTAACTCCCGAGACCGGTGCTGCCATGCCACCAATGGTCGTCATCGGAAGCGACCAGGGTCTCCTCGACGCTCCGGTGCCGGTTAGCGCACTCGTCATCGCCCCGGGCGAAAGATATGACCTTTTGGTCGATTTCTCCAACTCTCCCGCAGGCTCCACGTTTCGACTGTCGAACGACGCCGCCACCCCGTTCCCGAACGGCGGATCACCAACGACCGCTCTCGGAACGTCGACCACAATGCCCGACATCATGAGATTCGTCGTCGGTTCAGCCACGGGTCAGAGAACACGGCCAAGCACGCTTCGCGGTGGATTCTTTCGGCCCGCGAAGTTGCCTGCTCCTCCGACAACGGGAATCGCACGAACCGTGACCCTCCTGGAAGTCCCCGACCCCAACCAACCAGGCGGTGACCCTCTCGTCACGCTCAACAATCTGCTCTGGAACACAGCCGCGCCCGATGCTGTGCAGTTGGGCACCACAGAGATCTGGAGCATTGTGAACGCCACCGTTGATGCGCATCCAATCCACCTTCACCTCTCCTCCTTCCGGATCTTGGACCGCCAGCAACTGGACTCGGCCCGCTACCTGGCACAGTCACCGATCCCGGCGCTCGGTACCCGCTGGAACCCATCGGCAACGGCCTTTGTCAGTGGCCCAAAGTCGCCGCCCGCCGCCGAAGAGGCGGGCTGGAAAGATACGGTCGTCGCCTATCCCGGAACGGTCACCCGCATCGCAGTCGTCGCTCCGCCACGGTGGCAACTGCCCTTCGATCCGCAGCGAACCTTTAAGAACCAAGCAGGAAAGACGCTAAAGGGTTACGCCTGGCATTGTCACCTGTTGGAACACGAGGACTGCGAAATGATGGTCCCGCTGCTGTTCACCGATAGCCCGGCTGTCGGTCTATAGGTTGCCGATGGTTTGTCGTATCGATCGGCTTTGTCAGTGAGCTCTACATCTGTCCGTGCCGGATGGGACCGGCTGGCTCGTAGGTACCGATAACGACACCGAGATCGGTCACGGTCACGGCAACAGCGCGCAACGTCATTGGGACGACGCCGTCGTTGAACAAACGGCGACCGTTACCGAGCAGCACGGGAAACGTCATCAGGCGCAAGCGATCGACAAGATCGTGTCGCATCAGTGTCTGCAGCAAGTTTCCACTCCCCCAGATTTGCAGCTCGTCACCCGACTGCTCCTTGAGTTCCCGCACCGCAGCAACGACATCACCGGCCACCAGTTGAGCAGTGCCAGGGTACTCGCCGCGCCACGTCACCTCGGTCGCTCCGAGAGACTTGGACACGACGTACTTGGGGAGCGAATTGATCGCAGCAGCGATCGCATTGTCCGGTTCGGTCTGGTCCGGCCAGTAGCCGCGAAAAATGTCGAACGTCGTGCGACCGAGCAGAAACGCGCTGGCGTGAGTGTTGAGTTCGGTGACGAACTCACCTACCGTCGGGTCAGGGAACGGAGCTTGCCAGCCGCCATGGGTGAAGTTGCCGCTTGGGTCTTCGTCAGGTCCGCCTGGGGCTTGCATCACACCATCAAGGGTGAGGAACGTCTGAACGGTGAGCTTCATAATCAGGTCACTTTCGTTATGTCAGACCGGTCGGCCACGGTATTCGATCCATCCTCACCGGGCGGGAACCCTGGATATGGACCATCCCCTACGCGAGCTGAGCTATCGGCCAAACGGGCCGAGACGCTGATCGAACGGGTATGAACTCAGACGCTCGACACCCGACTCGGTTATCAGGTACTCGTCTTCCAGCTTGACACCCTGGCCTGCATCGATCGAGCCGATGTAGCTCTCGATGCAGAACACCATACCTGGCTCGAGTTCTCCCGACACCGGGTAGGGGCCGGCCTCTGGGAGGTGTGGGATGTTCGGGAAGTCACCAGCGACTCCGAGTCCATGGCCGATGCAGTAGTAGCGGCTGGCTTGGTGTTCGACCGGAATCGGCCACGCCCCTCGAGCAATGTCTTCATAACTGACACCCGGAGCGAGCAGCGCAGCGTTGTGCTCAAGCTGTTCGCGTGCTCGGCCATACAGGGTACGTTGCGTCGAAGTCGCCTCGACGTCGCCGCACAGGAACGTGCGCGAAAGGTCGGCGCAATAGCCCTCGAGCCCGACCGCGTCGGAGTCCAGGCACAGCAGATCACCAACTTGCAGGATTCGATCGGAGCACTCCTGGAAGTAAGGAAACGTTCGTTCGCCGCTCTGACACAGCCGGCTGACGGTGAAGTCACCACCTCGAGCGATGTGGCCGCGGTGGAACTCGGCCCAGATCGCCATCTCGGACACGCCGGGGCGGATGGCTTGCTCGAGTTCGGCCATCGCCGCCTCGGTTCGCCGCATCACCTCACGCATGAAGACGATCTCGATGGGGAGTTTGCGCGCCCGTGCCGGGACGAGGATCTCGTCGGCGTCGACGAGCGTCATCCCTACGGCGCGCAGAGCGTCGATTGCCTGGAATGGCAACCGATCGACTGCGATGAGGTCGATGGACCGATCGACGTCTCGAAGCACGTCGATTACCTGCTCCACAAGCCCCTGGCACGACTCGCCGACCCTTGCGTCGGATGAAACGACGTTCAACCCGAACGCCAGGCGGACGTCATCGATGGTCGGCAGATGTGCGCTGAGATGGCCGCAGCCCTTGTACTCGTACAGCACCGATGGCCCTGGTTCGACGACCAGCAGGTAGCGCGAGGGAACCCGCACGGTGAAGTTCTCCATGTTGCTCGCACCGGTGACGTACCGAATGCTCACGGGGTCGAGCAAAAGCATGGCACCAACGCCTGCGGTGCGCATGTGTTGGCGAACGTGGGACAGTCGGTCGAGGTACAACTGCTGCCGGTGGGTCGTATCGATCGCGGTACAGTACCGGCCCGCCGGGGCGATCAGCGAGCGCCCACATCGGAAGGTGGCCAGCCCGAATCCGATCGATGCCATCGAGGCGTCGCGACAGGAGCGGCTGAAGGTGCGAAGCGCGCACGACTCTCTGGCTGGAAAGAACCCGTTGGTCACTCGACTGGCGTTCAGCGATGCCAGGCCGCAGCACTCTCAGAATCCTCTCAGGACCGGTTCCGTAGGTTCATCGGTAGCAACACACATAACGCTCAGGAGGAACATCATGGACAAGACGTCAGCTCGGTTGATACCAGGAGGCGCGACGCTTTTCGCCGCAATTCCGCTCACGGTCGTCCTGGTTGCGGCGTGTAACTCTGCCGGAACGTCCGCCCCGCCGGTCACCACCGTCGCGGGAGCGACTGCGTCCGATTCGGCGTTCGGGCTGGATAAGAGAAGCCTGCTGTCACGACGTCTCAAGATCGAAACCGCTGTGTCGCGGTGCATGAAGGCGCAAGGGTTCGGCTACGTCCCGCTCGACCCGTCCTCGACCGTGGTCGGTCAAGGCCGGTTTGTGGTGACGGGTCTCGACGACGATCAGTTTCGCACGCAGTACGGCTACGGATTCTCGACGACGTTCGACGTGAAGCCGCTGGGCGCCGCGTCCACGAGCAGCAATCCGAACACTGCCATCCGCGATGCGCTCATCCTGTCCGATCAGAAGGCGTACGACAAAGCCCTCAATGGCGGCAAGGACGACGGCACCTTCGCCCAGGCGGTCAGCCGGGGAGATTTCGGGCTGCTCGGTGGCTGCAACAAGACCGCGACATCGGAGGTGTTCGGAGGTGCCGACGCGCTCAACGTGGTGGTGTCGACGTTGGAGGAGGTGGACAAGCGAGTCAGTGCCGACCCGCAGATGGTGAAGGCCGAACGGCAGTGGAAGGAATGCCTGGCCGCGGCCGGGTTCAAGTATTCCACCAGCGATCAGATCGACGCTCACTTCCAGGACCGCTTCCGGGCCATCGTCGGGGCGGACGGAGCCAAGGCCAACTACGACCGAGCCGCCCTGGCAGCGTTGCAGCAAGAGGAGCTTCGGACCGCCGCCGCGGACTGGACCTGCGAAGCGAAGTTCAAGCTTCCGGTAGAACCCAAAGTGGTGGCGGCGATGGAGAAGGCGTACTTTGCGGCCAATCCCGGTCTTGCGGCGAAGCTGACCCGGTGAGTGCGGTGCGTTCGAGACGCTTGGCCGTAGGCATCGTCGCCGTCGTGGTTGCCGGTGGAGGAATGGGTTGGATGGGTAGCCGCATTAAGTCGCCGGCCCAACTGGCAGCCGAATCAGCTCCACCCGCAGCGTCCCTCATCGCCGTGCCCGTGCAAAAGCTGACGCTGTCCGCCGACGTGATCACGAGGGGAACCGTGCGCCACCGGTCGCCGGTCAAGGTCAATTTGGCGGCCTCGGCTTTGAAACCCAATGCCGCCGGCCTGGTCACCCTGGCACCCCAGAAGGGGGCGCAGTTGGATGAAGGCAGCCTCGCGCTCGCCGTCGGTGGGCGCCCTGTACTGGTGCTTCAAGGGGCGGTGCCGGCCTTTCGGGACTTGGCAGTCGGCTCGACCGGCGATGATGTCAAACAGCTCGAGGAAGGCTTGAAACGAATGGGTTTCGACCCCGGATCCGTCGATGGAAACTTCGACGTTGCGACCGCGTTGGCTGTCGCCGCTTGGTACCAGCAGGCGGGCTGGCCCGTGTTCGCCGCGACCGAGCAGCAGCGAGTCGTCCTGGCTGCCGCTAAGGATGCCTCCACCAAGGCCCGGCAAACCCGACTTCAAGCGGATCTCGCCGTGGCGCAGGCACAACGACAATTGGATGTCGAGCAGACCGCAGCTCTGTCCACGTTGGCCGCCGCCAAGGCAAAGGCCCCGAACACGTCGACGCTGGTTGGTGCGGCGAGAAGGGCCGTCGGTGCCGCAAAGGCCGCCGCCGGCCGTGACGAAGCCCTCGCCACGGCCGACGTCACCTCCAAGACGGCGGCCCTGCACTTTGCCGAAGTAGCTCGCTCCGAGGCACAAAGCCTGGCCAAAACACCTCCCCCCGGCGCAACTGCTGCAGAACTGGCTGCGCTGCAAGCAGCCGTCGCCAAGGCCTCCGAAGTGGCAGTCGTGGCGGCCTCGGACCTTGCAGCGGGCCAGGCCGCGCTTGGCGCAGCCAAGGTGGCCGGCACCGCGTCGGTACAGCGCGCCGGTGACGACGTCGTGGTCGCCGAACGGGACTCCGCTGCGGCCGATGACGATGTCTCCCGGGCCCAGACGGCCGTGGACGCCGCCACCGCTCGCGTGGCGGCCGCTCCCCCCGACGTCACCCTGCTGCGCCAGAGTGCGGAGGTGGCCAAGAATGACGAGGCGGTCACCGCCGCCGACCTGCTGGCTCTCGCGGAACGGATCGCCGTGCAGGTACCGGCCGACGAGATTCTGTTCCTGCCCGACCTGCCCCGCCGGGTGGATGAGGTCAAGGTGAAGCGAGGTGACCAGGTATCGGCCGAGTTGATGACGGTGAGCGGACTCTCACTGTCCATCGATGCCGCTCTGTCCGCCGGCGACGCGAAACTGGTGACGACGGGCGCCAAGGTCGCGGTGGAAGAGCCGGACCTGGGCGTCTCCACGACGGGAGTGGTGACGGTGCGGGCCGACCAGCCGGGCACCAACGCAGTCGATGCCCAGAAGTTTTATCTGGAGGTCACGCCGGACAACGCGCCGGCAAGCCTTGTCGGGGCATCGGTCAAATTGACCATACCGGTGAAGTCCACTGCAGGAGACGTACTGGCGGTTCCGTTGAGCGCGCTCACCGTCGGAGCATCGGGTGCGACACGAGTAGAGGTAATTGCTGGTACAACTACAAGATTCCTTGAGGTGAGGCCGGGCCTGGTGGCGGAGGGTCTGGTCGAGGTTTCCGGGGCCGGGGGTGGTCTGGCGGCCGGGGACAACGTGGTGGTCGGACGAGGAAACGAACGCCCCGTGCCGGCAGGGCCGACGGGAGCGACCAATCCGCCAGCGCCCGCCTCCACCGCCCTCCCAGCCGTACCGGCTACGACGGCGACGTCCGCCTCGACCGCTTCGACCGCTGCGACCGCTGCGACCTCGACCGCTACGACCTCGACCGCTACGACCTCGACCGATGCGACCTCGACCGATGCGACCTCGACTTCCGCCAGCTCGACTTCCGCCAGCTCGACCGTCGCTGCTGGGACCTCCTCTGCCGGGACCTCGACGTCAAAAACAAGTGGGGTGTGATCGTGCCCCTGATCGAGTTGGTGGATGTGAGCCGTCGGTACGGTGGTGCCACTCCCATCGATGCTCTTCGCAACGTCAACCTGTCGGTCGCTGCGGGCGACTCGGTGGCCATCATCGGTCCGTCCGGGTCGGGAAAGTCGACCCTGCTCAACATCATTGGTTGCCTCGACCGGCCGACGTCGGGCAGTTATTGCTTGAGCGATGTCGACGTGTCCACCGTCTCGGACCGGCTGCTGGCATCACTGCGAGGGCATCGGATCGGTTTCGTCTTCCAGTCGTTTCATCTCCTGAGCTTTCGCACGGCTGTCGAGAACGTCATGCTGGCCGAGGTGTACCTACGGCGCCCCCGCGCCGGGCGCCGGGAGCGGGCCATGGCTGCGCTCGACCGGGTCGGCTTAGTCGGCCGGGCTGACCATGTGCCCAGTGCCATGTCGGGAGGAGAGCGCCAACGCGTCGCCATCGCCCGCGCCCTGGTCACCGAGCCGCCGCTGCTGCTGTGCGACGAACCCACCGGAAACCTCGACTCTGCCAACACCGCGAGCGTGCTGTCGCTGATCGACGGCCTTAGGCTCGATGGCTTGACGGTCGTGATGATCACCCATGACCCATCCGTGGCCGCTCACGCCAACCGCATCGTGCAGATGATTGATGGCGAGTTGACAGAGCGACCATCCCACAGGCCATCGCCACCAGACCCCGCCCACGAACCCGCCGACGAGGCTGTCGAACCTGCCCACGAACCCGACGACGAACCCGACGACGAACCCGACAGTGGACAATGCCGTGGATAACGCGGCGCATCTGGGGATTTCTTTTCCCTTGTCCCCAGGGTCACCACCATCGCCCCTCGACGCAGGGGATTCTGTGTACCGAGCGCGCGCCGCGGCACCCATCCTGAGCAGCACAATTCTGGCTTATCCACAATCCACAGGACCTACAAGTACTACTAGTTTCTTTCTCTCTTCTTTACTGCTTAAAGAAGCGTTACCACCCACAGCCCGGACGTCGGCCAACATGGTCGGCCTGGGAAGTTCCATCCATAAGCGAGGTCTGCTGTGAAGTTCCGTTGCGAACGTGACGTGTTGGTCGAGGCATTTTCGGCGGCGGCGAGGGCCGTTGCGAGTCGTGCCGCCCTTCCGGTCCTGTCCGGCGTTCGAATCGGGGTTGATGCTTCGGTGCTTTCACTGGCGGGGAGCGACCTGGACCTCACGATCGAGTCCACGGCCACGGCCCAGGGCGAGCGAGACGGCGTGGCGGTTCTGCCAGCGAAGCTCGTCGCCGACATTCTGCGAGCGCTTGAACCGGGTGCGGTGTCGATCGCCGTGGATGGCGAAAGCGCCGAAATTCGCGGCGGCCGCTCGGTGTTTTCCGTACGCACCCTGCCGGCGGCGGAGTTTCCCCGCCTGCCCAACGCCCAACCGGGTGGGGTCACGATCTCCTCGGCGGCCCTGGCCGATGCCGTCCGTCAGGTCGTACCGTCGGCGAGCACCGACGAATCCCGACCGATCCTCACCGGGGTCCTGCTCACCGCCGAGGCCGGCGGACTCCGTCTCGTCGCCACGGATTCGTACCGTCTGGCCGTTCGTGACCTTCCCGGAACCACGGTGCTGCAGGAAGGCCAGAGCGTGTTGGTTCCCAGCCGGGCGCTGGCCGAAGTGGCGCGCGCCCTCGGGTCTGGAACCGAAGTCACGTTGCATCTCGGTGATCGCGAGGCAACGTTCGCCGTCGGTTCGGTTCGGATCACGACGCGTTTGATCGAAGGGCAGTACCCCCCGTATCGCAACCTCATCCCGGCGTCGCTGCCGAACACGCTGACCGTCTCCCGGTCAGCACTACTCGATGCCCTTCGTCGCGTCCGTCTTCTGGCCAAGGATGCCACCCCGGTGCGGCTCAAACTGTCCGCTGAAGGGCTGGAACTGGTGGCGATCACCCAAGACATCGGCCAGGCCAACGAAGACGTGGAGGCGACGTACGTCGGGACCGACCTGACCGTGGCGTTCAACCCCGAATTCCTCATGCGTGGCGTGGAGTCCGCCGAGGCGGACATGATCACGCTGCAGACCACCGATCATCAAAAGCCTGCGGTCATCCGGCCCGTGGGTAATCACGATTATCTCTATTTGTTAATGCCCGTTCGCGTCTCTTAGCTCGTTCGTTC
>JAYTVF010000423.1:0-45311 GCA_043744155.1 Acidimicrobiia bacterium
GTTCGGCGGAATCTGAATGCCTGAATTTCTTGGCGGAGTGTAACGACACAAACCCCTGTGCATCAGTGACATCGAGGCACACCATGACCATCTCACTCACACCCAGCCCCCGAACCGAATCGATCTCCCGTCACCAACTTCTTGTATCAAACGGAGCGCAAACGCCTCTGTATAGGAAGCCGACTGGAGTGGATCAAGGAGGAGAAGCCATTTCCGACTGGAACAGCCTTTCCGGCGAGCATGCGTCCTGGGTGGCTGACGGCCGCCCAGGAGGATTGACTCACTTCGTGACTCGAGCCGTGACCAGTGGTGTCACCGGCGATTCGCCCCTGGGTCGGGCCGCCGCCGCCCTCATGGCGTTGCGTCCGCAGCGATTCCCTGCCGCCCCTCCCGCCACCTTGTGGCAGCGACTGTCGGCGGAGATCGAAGCCGCCGCTACCAACCCGATTGATGTCGTCATCGCCTTTGGATGCGGATGGCGCCGAGAGGTGTTCGTCGGCACAGGCGCGGGATGGCTCGGACGGTGGAACCCGGCCATCACCGAATTGGTAGCCATCGTGCGAGCCGCTACCGAGAGCGCCCGGCATCTGCTTTCCACCGTTGTGCCCGAGCTGGAAATAGATCGAGACGACATCGTGGAATTGCCATCGCTGATGGCCGTCGGTTTGATGGGTAGTTGCGACTGCGAGCACCACGTGCGCGGCTGCCGGTCAGGAGATCGCTGCACCCGGCGATGCTGTTTTCCCGATCACGATCTGGCTGACTGGGATCCGGCTCACGTGGCGTTTCGGGCCTTTGTCGACCAAGCCGTTCGCGGCGAAGCCATCGCCACCCTGCGCGGCGGAGCGTTCGCCGAATCGATGCTGTATCGCCTATTGGAATCCGACGGCCGAGTTCTGGTGCGCAAGGTGGAGGTGGCCCGGTGCCGCCAGTGCCGCACCGACTTCGAGGGCCCACGCTGCCCCGCCCCCGACTGTGGCGCCTGGGCCGACGAGGCCACCCCACGGCGGGCCCGTTCGAACTGGCTGATCGTGCCCGAAGTAGTGGGTGGCCCGTACAGCGAGGTCAGCCGACTGGTTTGCGGTGACCAAGGCTGCGCTCGGCTATTCCCCAAACGACGGGACCCCCGCTGTCCCACCTGTGGTTGGGAACCCCCGCCCGATACCCACCCGAAGTCGGCGTCGGTGTGGCTGCGTCTCGCCCGGTCCAGCGTGGCAGGAGGCAGCTATGTCGACTGAAGTCATCCAACGCCTCGAAGCGCTTGGTCCCTGGGCGCCAGAGGAAGACACGCGCCTCATCGAGACCGAATCGGCCATGGCCATCATCGAGCGAATCCCCAACGGTGACGGCACCGTTATCGTGCTGCTCTCGGTTCGTGGTGCCGATACCCCGGGTCCCGATGAGGTCGTGCTCACCGACGCATCGGGCCAGCGCCACGTCGGTACCCGCACCCGTCGCGGCCAATTGCGCTTCGACGATATTGCCGCCGACGGGTTCACCTTTGCCGTGCCATTGGCCACCGTCACCTCGCTGGCGACCTTTGTGCGAATCGATCGAGTGCTGGCCCACGCAGCGGCATCGGGCAGCCGAGTGATCGCCGGTTCGTTCCAGAGCCGGGACAACTCCATCGTCACTCGTATCGAAGAGAACGAGGAGGGTCGGCTCATCGTCGACCTCAGCGCTCCGACGGGATGGCACGCCGATCAATTGGTAGAGCTGCGATGGTCGGCCATCACCGTGGATGGCGTGGCCATGGTACGCACGTTGCTCTCGCCCCTGGCCGCGTCGATGGGTAAGGGTTTCACGGCCCGCTACGACTTGGGCAGCGTGCTTGGCGCCGACGCCATCGAGGTGCAACCCGCCGAACCAGCCCCCTCCGAAGCCCTGACGGTGGCAGCCGTTCGGGAAGCATTCTCGCTCTTGCTGTTCGGCTCAGCCGTTCGCGCCTGGGAGCGGCTGGCCGCCGCGGTTAGCGACGCCGAGGTGCGAGCGGCGATCACGAAAGGTCTGAACCAGTGAGCACGTCACTGGACGCCAACGCCCGATTGGGGGCCATGCTGTCGGGCCGACTGGACGAACGGCGAGATTTTGCCTGGTTAGCGTCACCCCATGGGCTGGCGTGGGTCTGTCGGTCGGTCTTGCAGGGCGGCCCCGCCGAGGTTCTGACCGACCCGAATCTGGATGAACTGCTGGCCCTGCTGGATGACTATCTGCCCCACCTGGCCGGCCACTCCGGGTCGGATCGTGCGCGGGCGCTGGTATCCATCGCCAGTGGCCGGCCCGATCTGGCCCGCCGCGAGTTCGGCTCCATGGAAGCCGTCGAGGTCGTTACCCAACTGTTGACCGGCCGCTCACCCGAACCGTTGGGTCAGGCCACCGCGGCGGCCCTGACCAGTCGCCACGCCGACGGCCAGGTGATCGACCTGGCGCTGACCTTGCTGCCCGGACCCCCGGTCATCGTGCCTGATGTGCGCGCCGCCCCGCTGATGCGCTGCGATGACGTCTTTGCCCAAGCCCTCCGCGACGCGGTGGAGGTGGCCGGCAGGCAGAGCACCGGGACCGTCGTATGGGCCGCGTTTTCGCAGCGCACGCGGGCGCCGCTCGATGTCATCGTCGGCCCGTCCGTCGGCCTCGCGGCTGCCCTGGCCGCACGCCGGCTGACATTGCGAAATGCGGCGCCGCTCGACCCGAGCTGGGTGTTCACTGGCGCCATCGACCGGCAGGGCCGCACCGTCAGCTTGCTGGATGCCGACGCCGATACCACCTCGTACCTGGCCAAGGTGACGGCGGCCGGTGATCGATCCGTCATCGTGCCGGCCGTAGACGCCGGTGCGGTCAGCGAGATGGCAATGCGCAACAGTCTGCCGGCCAAGGTGGTGGGCGCGGCCACGGTGGATGAGGCCGAACTGCTGTTGACCCGTCACCTGGCGGGCAAGATCGGCTGGGAGCGGGCGTTGGCCGGCCGACCGGTTGACCCGCACGCACATCGCAAGGTGGGCCTGGCCTTGCTGGCCGCCGTCGTGCCGCTCAGCCTGGTGCTTATCGCAGGGTGGTGGGCCAATCACAAGTGGCAGGACCGCCAGGCCCGCGCCCGGGCCCACGGTGCCGTGGCCACCATTCACGCCGATGGCACCACTTTCGACATCTTCCGATTCGAGGTGTCAAACGCTCAATATCGGGCGTGCGTCGCCTCGGGTCCGTGCGAGGCCGCCCGGGTTGACGGTGTCACGGTGGACGACGGTGACCCCAGCCTCGGCCCGTATCCCGTCGTTGGTGTCACGTGGCTGCAAGCCGCCACCTTCTGCGACTGGGTCGGCGCGAGGTTGCCAACGTTCACCCAGTGGCAGCAAGCGGTTGAGGAGCGCGGTCAGAACGAGTGGCCAATGAACGTTAAGGACCCGCAACTTTTGGGCGATCGGCCAAAACCGTGGATCGAGCCGAACCCGGCAGCGCTGCCTGGACTGGACGTCGTGGCCTATCTGATCGGCAATGTGCAGGAGTGGACCAACACGGTGTGCACCAGCAGCTGCCAACCGCAACCGCCCGGAAACCGAAACGTTCTGGGGACGGTGCGGATCGTGGGCCTGGACGGCACGTCAATCAGCAGTCCTCAGGTGTATCCACCCGGCGACGCCAGCTGGCTGGAGCTGGACCACAACCCTGACGATTTCGTCAATCCAAAACATGGCGCAGCGACCCTTGGGTTTCGCTGTGCCTCAGAGCCAGGAAAGCAGATATGACCACACCCGCACAACCCTCCAAACGCGCTCCCGCCCTCTCGGCCACGGTCAATACCGCCGGGAAACCTAGTCTTCCGAATCTCGATCTGACGGCTCCGGTGCCGTTGACCGCGGCCCCCTATTGGCGGTTGAACGACAAGGATCCCGGGCATGTGTTCGTAGAACATGATGAGGGCGAACTCACCTTCAGAGTGACCATTTCAGGATCACCCGAACGGGTCAAGGCCTACGTCATGTCGGCAAAGATCTCCGTCGGTGCGGTGCCCTCCGCCGCGGCCATGGGGGAAACACCGCCCACCTTGCCCGTGCTTCGCGGCAGCATCCAGTCGGCATTGGAGGCTTTGGGAGCCCCGCCTGATGGTGCACCCGGGCTGACCTACGTGGAGTTAGCCGACCAGGCAGGGCTCGACCCGAATGATGTTGCTCGCCAGGCCACCGCCTATGTCTATGAAAACTTCGCCCAACGGCTGCGCAACGGTGAGCTCTCGATCGAGGACCTGAAGAATGTGCGATTCACCCGAAAACTGTCGGCGGCGATGCGCACCGTCGCCTGGCCGAACCCGCCTACGGGGCAACACCTGACCATCGAGTTCTCGCTGGTCCGGCGTCCGCAAGCGGCAGACGGGGCAGACGTCGCCGATCACGCCACAACCGTGCGATCCCTGAGGGCGGATGCGGCGGATGCGGCGGTAGCCACGGTGTTCGCCGGTGCATCGGTGGCAGGTGTCTTGTATGGCCAGAACGATTCCGACGGCTACCTTGGCACGTTCATCAACTGGGTGGAAACGAAGATCAACGTGTCTCGCGGCAGCGTGACCGCCGCGCTCTTTCGGACCAACGGTGCTCGCAATTCTCCTCAGCCCATCAACGCCGCGGCCACACCGCCGCTCGGTCTCGGATTGAACGGGTCGGAATCGGTCACGCTAGAGGTCGTGAACGACGCCAACGGACAGTCGATCTATTCAGGCACCGGTCGGGGCTGGAAGAAGATCTACTGACCGCCGGTCGTCGCCGTCTGGCGTTTCCTCGGTTGGCCACTTAGCCCGGCGCATCGCTCGCCGATGACCTACGGCCTGACATCGTTGAATGGCTCCGATCACTACGGCCCAGCATTACTCTTAAACTCGGACAGCAGGTCCGTTCACCGTAGTTGGCTGAGTAGTCGTGGAGGCCGAGAACGCCCGGTTGAAGAAACGGGTAGCGAACCAGGCGTTCGATATTGACCCGGTCTGCACCATTGGGCCGATCCACGCCAACCCGACGGTAGGAGGGGTTGTGCGCGCCATCACCTCGCTCTAGTCTGACGAAGGGGAAGGATGCTCTGGTGACGATCCGGACATCGCCAGACATGAAATGATCGGGGACACATGAACGACCTCAGCAGTGCCATCGACGAAATTCTTGATCGCGTCGTATCAGATCCGCAGCCAGTCGCAGGGGTTGCTGCGGTCGTCACCAATCGGGCCGGAAACATCTACGAAGGGGCCCGCGGCGCGCGGCGGCTGGGGAGCGGTGATGATTTCACCACCGACACGGTGTGCGCCATCTTCTCCACCACCAAAGCCATCGGTGGTACCGCCTGTCTGCAACTGGTGGAGCAGGGACTGCTCGACCTGGACGCACCGGCTCGGGAATACGTGCCCGCGATCGCCAAACTGCAGGTGCTCGACGGATTCGACCCCGACGGTCAGCCACGGCTGCGCCCGCCGAAGCGGGACATCACCACTCGCCATTTGCTCACCCACACAGCCGGGCTGGCCTATGACTTTTTGAACTACACGTACAAGGGGTTAGCGGAGGACCACGGTCAGGCCAGCATCATCACCGGCACCAGCGCCGCCCTGCAGTCGCCGTTGCTCTTCGATCCGGGTGATGAGTGGGAATATGGGTCCAACATCGATTGGGCGGGCCAAGTGGTGGAGGGTATTACCGGACGCCGTCTGGGCGAGGTGTTGGCCGACACCGTCTTCGGTCCGCTCGGTATGACGTCGACCGCGTTCACCATGACGCCGGATATGCGGGCACGTCTGGCCACCGTTCACGCTCGCACCCCCGACGGTCTGGTGCCGATGGATGGCTTCGAACTGCCATCGGACCCTGAGGTGCACATGGCCGGGCACGGCCTGTATGGCACGGTCGACGACTACGCCAAGTTCATCCGTATGTGGCTCAACGACGGGCGGGCCCCCGGCGGAGAGCAGGTGCTCCGGCCCGAAACGGTGGAGATGGCCGCCCAAAACCATCTACCCGTCGGCATGCACATCAAGATGCTGCCCGGGGCCATCCCGGCGTATTCCAACGATGCCGAGTTCTTCCCCGGCATGCCCAAAACGTGGGGCCTCACGTTCATGATCAACGAGGAAGATGCCCCGACCGGCCGCCCGGCCGGGTCGCTGGCCTGGGCCGGTCTCGCCAATCTGTACTACTGGATCGACCGGAAGAACGGCATCGGAGGGTACTGGGCCACGCAACTGTTCCCCTTCGCCGATGCCACATCCGTAGGTGGCTACCTTGACATGGAAACAGCGGCCTATACCCACGCCCTTCAGCGCGCCGGGTAGTCGCTGCAGCTTCCCGCCACTGCTTACCCCTCGAGGGTTCGGCGTTTGCCGATGTGCGAGGCGGACCGACGGGCCCGGTCAGCTGCGGTAGTCGGTGGTGGCCGCGAGGTCGGCCGCTTGCTGCATCGATGCCAACACGACTGGGCCGAAGGAATCGGGAATCGCGGGCGATAGTGCTCTCGCCCGTCCATCCACGCCGCCAGTCCGGGTACATCAAGCTCGATCACAGGTTCTCCGCTTCGATCTCCAGAAATTCGGCGAATTTCGCTCGGGCCGGGTCTCGACGTTTGGGCAGATGGCCGGTCGGCCACGTCTTTGCGCACCTTTAGGTTATCGTTGTGCTTGTCGATGGACCACGCGGCGTAGAGAACGAACAGGCGGAACGGGAATAGCACGAGAAGATCGACGCCATCTGAGCTCCTCATCTGCCGGGCTTGACGAGCGAGGACTCTCGAAGCCGAACTACTTCCGAGGTAGCGTTGGTGGCGAGGTCCCACTGTCGCCGGGGAACGGCACGGGAACCGGGGCAACCGTGGTCGTGGTGCCAACGATTGCGTCCTTTGGGGCCCCTGATGGAGGAAGCGGCTTGGGCTCGACGTAGGGTACGGTAGAGCGAGTCAAATCAATATCAGCTGGGCTTTTGACAGTCGCTGGCAGAACTCCTGTCGATAGAATTGACAAATCGGTGGGGCTCATGTCCCAAGCCA
The DNA here is from genome assembly GCA_043744155.1 of Acidimicrobiia bacterium. Taxonomy (GTDB): domain Bacteria; phylum Actinomycetota; class Acidimicrobiia; order Acidimicrobiales; family Ilumatobacteraceae; genus JANMCE01. Next base: position 7,009 of record JAYTVF010000423.1, read on the forward strand.
GAACTTTCCAACTGTCGCCTTGCTTTGCCATTACCAAGTCGTACCTCCAAGCAACCCCATCATTAAAACCCTCATGTAGCGATGGCGCCCCGGCAACCCCATCCGATGCGACTTCCCTGACGAGGTTCCACGGACTCGCAACGAGGCCCACTCGAATGTTGCCGTCAGCCCGTCGCCGACCATCGGTTACGGCAACGGCGTCGACCCCACCGGCGAGGGACAGGTGCGTGGCTTCGGCCCTGGCGAAATGACGGTCACCGAATTCGAAATCAAGAATTTATCGGTCGATCCCGGAGCTCGGGGCGAAATGATCCCGCAGATTCTTTGCCCTAGCCGCAGATTGCTTGGCAAGTGCCCCCGGGTTCGGTTTGGGGGGCTTCTTTGAACGGAACGACTCATCCAGATCGGCGGACCGAAGCCCACCGCTGGTCTCCGGTTGAGTTCCAGCCAACCTCAATAGCAGCGTGATCAATCACACCGTCGTTGGTCCAATCAAAGAACATCAAGTCACCCACCTGTGCATCATTGTACATCGGGCGATTGGCGGGACTGCATACGGTGGAAAGGTACCCATTGGGGGCCTTAGTGAACTGCCCGTATAGCGCTGCTACACCATTCCAGGAGGCAAAATAGCTGGCACCATTGAAGTACCAGTTCAGAGCCGCCGTGTTTGATCTCAGACCGCCCTGCGCTACGGCCTGCGATGCGAAGTTCGTGCAGTCGTTGTCTCCTGCAATCGCAACGCTGGCGTAGATCGGGTTTCTTGCCTGTGCCCACCGGTCAGCGTAGTTCGCAACACAGAGCACCCGTCGCCGATCGGAAGCGGTCAGCGGTTGCGATAGACCGCGCTCTCGAAGTCGACGAAGCCGGGGTAGGACGATGCGTCTTGGAACGGCAGGATTTGCGAGCCCCAGAAGCCTCCGATGCCGTTGCGACGGTCGATCCAGTAGAACAGGTTGGCGAGCCCGGCCCACATCAGCGACCCGGCGGGCCGACCCGACGGCGTCTGGTCGTCGTTGATCTGGAAGGTGTAGCCCCACGACTTGGAGAGCCCGGGGAAGAACTCGCCGGAGTTCGACAAGGACGGAATCGATGTGGTCCACCCGCCCGACTTCAGATCACCGAGCGCGTTGGCCGACATCATGTCCACGGTTTCAGGTTTCAGGACCCGACCATTCGGGCCGTTGCCGTCGTTCAGGAACATCCGAATGAACTTCATGTACTCACCGACCGTCGAATACAGACCATGGCCGCCCATGTCCATCGCTGGTGGTTGGGGAAGGGCCAGATCTGGCAGCGGGGTGAGCTTGCCGTCTTGCGCTCTGTCGTGGATCGTCGCCCGCCGGGCCTGCATGGACTCGGTCATCGTGAAGGCGATATCGGTCATGTCGAGGGGCCCGAAAACCCGCTCGGCGAGTACGTCACCGAGTCGCTTGCCCCGAACCGCTTCGACGACTTTCCCCGCCCAATCGATGTTCGCACCGTACATCCAGCGCTCGCCCGGGTCATGAAGGAGCACGGTGCGAATCGAGTCGTAGGTGCACGAAACGACGGTCGGTATGCCCTTGGCTGTTCGGTAAGCCAGATCATCGGCACTGAAAAACTCATACCCGAAGCCCGCGGTGTGGAGGAGCAGTTGGCTCACCGTGATGTCGCTTTTGGGTGCCCTGGTGATCGGCTGGCCATCGCCGTCGAATCCGACGAGCACTTCGATCTCTGCGATGTCGGGAACATGGCTCTTCGCTGGGCCGTGAAGGTCGACGAGACCCTCTTCGACGCACTGCATCACGGCCGCGCCGACGATCGCCTTCGTGGTCGAGAAGATCGCCATCACGGTATCGGTGGTCATCGCCTCGCCGGTACCCAGGTCGCGCACGCCCGCTGCGCCCTCGTAGAAGTTCTCGTTGCGGTTCGTGGCCATGGCGACAACGCCCGGCGCGCCGCCTGCGCGACCGACGGTGTAGTCAAGGATGTCGTCCATTGCGGTGGTCACTGATGCTGACATAGTGGTTTCCTTCGTTTCGGGTGCGTGCGAATAGAGATCGAGTGATATGGGCTTCGGTGGATTCAGTTCGCTGCGGCGTTGGCGAGTTTCGCCAGAACACCGTCAATTACATGGGCAATCGCGTTCACGCCCGGGTTGTCGAAGCGAGCGAGTGCTGGGCCAAGTTGGTCGTACGCCACGTGGGTCACGTCGTCGGCGTCGGCATACAGGTAGATGCGAGTGGGAAGATAGAGCCCGACTTCGGGTCCGCCAGCTTCGAGCAGTTTGCGGGCGGTCAAGGGGTTGCCGATGATGAAGTGTTGGGCCTTCATTTCGATCGGTACCCGCGACATCACCTTGCCCCAGTTGAGGAATCCCACTTGGATCAGGTTGCTCCGCCCGGCCAGAGGTTCGATTTCTTCGGCGTACTCGGCGAAGGTCTTGGAGGCGCTGAGTTTGTCCATCAACACCTCGGTGCTGGCCTTGCCCAGTTCCGCTTGCAGGTCTTTCACCGCCTGGGCAAACGGCTTCGCCGAGGCAATATCTACGTGGATGTTCTCGAATGAAGTGTCAGTAATGACGAGGCTCCTTGGGTCGGCCGCATGCAGTTCAGCGGCAATGATGTTCTGATAGTCCGTGTAGCGGCACAGCTGCCAACGCTCGGCTGATGCGACGATGATCCTTCATGCCGAACCCACATGTTATAGGAGCGCCGACCTGGCGCACACAGTCGCTACTCCCTGGTAGATACCCCAAAATCGTACCCACGATCATCTTATCGACTTCTGGCCAAATGATTAACGTTTGATATCCAATTCAGCCGGGCTTTTTGCTCCGGCGCTTCGGCCAGGGTCGAATTCCTCGACAGTTGGGTCAAGCGCACCGGGGTCGGTCTCAGCTACGTGCATAATACCTTGGCCGACAAGCTGCGCGGCGATTCGGCGAGATCGAAGGCTGTCTCGACGTCGAACTTCGTGACGAACACCAGCGCAACCTCATTGGGCGACGCACGGACCCACGTCGCAGACCGGACGGTCAAGCGACTCAGCGAAACGGGCATCGCGCCGGAAGTTCTGGCATGCTCGGCCGTTCTGGGCGTGGGCGAAGTAGCGCTCCCAATGACTGCTGGTAAGGACGAATCTGTCTGCGCAGGTGTGCGCTAGAAGGTCACTTCCGTGGCGTCGGTGTCGAGGCCATGTCGATGAGTCCGGTTCGCGCCGATGGGAACCGAGGGGTCCATGCAGAGGCCGCCCGGATGGCACCGTTACTGACCCGGAGTGAGCGTGACAGGCCGGTCGATGGCATCGCCGGTCGAAGAAGTGTGAGTCGCCCTGGCCCTCGAACCCACGAGGTGGTGCTCGTGGCTATGGCGAGAGCGTCAGCAAAGCCCCGTTTCGTAAGTGGCTCATCGTCAACGATGTTGTAGCAGCCGGGCGGAGTCCGCAGCGCTGCAACGATCGCCGATCCGGCGTCGGCGAGATGGATCGACGAGACGTAGCCATCGGCCTTCCCGAAGACGGGGGCGATGTGGCGGTGGGCCAGCCTGAGGAGAAGTTCGCTATGACGGGCACCGTGGCCGTAGAACCATCCGAAGCGAAGTACGACCCCTTCGCCACCCGCTGCTGTGAACCGCTCGGCGCTCGCTTCAGCGGCGATGTTGCCCTCGGCGGCAGGGTACGGGTCGAGCGCTACCGCCTCGTCGATCAACGCATCTCCGGAGTCGGGATAGATCATGGCGATCGACTCTTGAATCACCCTGCTCACCCGAGCACGAAGCGCAGCCTCCACGACGCTGCGCGACCCTTCGGTCCGAACACGGTGACATTGCTTCCAAGCCCGATTGCTATTGAACCGCAGCGTTGACGGTAACGCCGAGGCGAGGTTTGCGACGGCGTCGTGCCCCTCGAACACCTCAGCGAGCGCTTCGGGATCGAAGAGCGACGCGCTGACCGGCGTTGCGCCCGCGGCTGTGACCAGGCGGGTCTTGGCGGGGTTGTGGACGAGGGCCGTGACTTCATGGCCGGCCGCGACAAGGGCCTGCACTGCGTAGGGACCGAGTGCTCCAGTGGCACCAGTAACGAACACCCTCATCGCGCTGTCCATCGGTCGGTCACTATGTACAAACGATAGTCGTCGGCAAGACGATCTCCTCTGGACTCGCTTCTCGGCGCTCGGCTGGGCGCACCGACTTCCCCATTTGTTGAGGTCGTCGCGTAAACAAAGTAGTAGCGCAGTAGCAATCTCTGTGGAGAGCCTACGAATTGACGGTGAGGGTAAAGAGGTTGCGGTTGATGGTATGGCTTTCCAGGTCGAACGTGCCTGCGTTCGTGGCCACGAATGTGGAGGCTGCTGCTGCACCCACTGAGGCTTTCGCAGTGAGGTTGTAACCATGGAGTTGCGCTCGCGTGGCTGCTCCATCGATCTCCGGTGCTCATCCCGATTCCAGGAACGTCAAGCCTCGATCACGTCGAGTCAACCTTGAAGACCCGGAACGATGCACCTCGGGTCTTTCGTCTAAGGCATCCAGGGGTTGGTGATCGTGATGCCGGTGTCGGTGAAGTCGTCGATGTTGCGGGTGGCGAGCACAGCTCCATGACTTCGACATGTTGCTGCGATCTGAGCGTCGGCCATGGTGATGGGACGGCCTGCGCGTTCGCGGCGAACCACGATGTCGGCGTAGTGGATGGCGGCCGTCTCGTCGAAGGGGACCACGCGGTGGTCGAAGTCGTCGTTCAGCATGGCTTCGATGTGTTCGGCAAGATCGGTCTTTCGGGCGCCGTCTGCGAGTCGGGCGACGCCGTAGAGCAACTCGGCGACGGTGATGGCGGTGAGGTGGACCTCGGCCGCTGGCTGCCGATCGACCCAGTCGATCACGGACTCGGCTGGTGCAGCGCGCATGAGTTCCGACACGACGTTGGTGTCGAGAACGATCATGACAACGCGGCTGGTCTGGGGTGGCCGTTTCGTGCTGGCAGGTCGAGTTCTGCGCCACCGATCGTGGCGAACCGTTGCTGGATTCGGCGGCCGAGCCGATCGGCGGCCACCGGTTGGGTCAAGGTGTTACGGAGGATCTCGCGGACTTCGGCTTCCATCGACCGTCCATGTCGAGCAGCTCGGACGCGGAGACTTGCACGTAGCTCCTCATCAAGATCTCGAATTGTGAGCGTTGCCACTGTGTCTCCCTACCGCATAGCCTTCAATGAAGTCAATGCTAGCATTAATCGCGTATTCTACGCAGTGCCCGAGAGTTGTTTCTCCATGTCTCGCAAATCACCCGTACACGACCCCGATGTTGGCGATCCTGGCTGGCATTCTGGCCGACGCGATCGCCTCTACCACGGCGAATAGCCCAAAGGCATCGGTTGGCTGATCGAGAGCACTGGTACGAGCACGTCGACCACTGGCCGGGGCTCGTGTCGAGGCCCCCGTTTCGTTTGATGCACTGCTCGGCATCTATCGCGATCGATGCCATCGTCGCTCTCTTGCCATCACGTTGCAACGCTTTCGATGTCCGTCTCGCCGAGTTGCGGCACCTCGTGTTGCGTTTGAACGACCAGAACTCGACATGGGTATACCGGCGAATCCACGGTGAACTCGCGTTGCTCCGGCTTGCGGGTTCACGCAAGCGACGCGCGCAGGAGAGTGTGTCCGGTTGTATCGCTCACGCCGAGGGCGATTGCCTGGCCTTTGTGAGCGGCCGTCGCAAGCGTGACGGTGAGTCGTTTGTCGCCGACGGCCATGAAGGTCCCGGCTGGCGTGCGAGTCCCGCCGGCGTCTTCCAACCATACGACGTGGATTCCGTCGGGGCGAAGACCGGCGACTTCGAGAGTGATTTGTGTTCCCCACGGCTTGTCTTCTAGACGGGCTGTTGCTTCGATCCCGGGAGCTCCGGATAGTGCTACCTGTTCGCCTCTTGCAGGTACTGACCCCCGGGACTGTGTACCGACACCGGCCACGACAACGAGTAGCGCCGCAACGGCGAGAAGGACCCGAACACGGGACCGGACTGCCTTGCGGTGGCGTTCGGCCTGAACTTGGTTGAAGAGGGCGGCCTCAAGGTGTCGCGGAGCAGAAAGGCGAGGTGCACCGACTCGAGAAGGGTCGGCCGATGCCAGTAGCCCTGCTGTCTGCCTCAACTGCGTGAGTTCATGTCGGCAGCTCGGGCAGCCGTCGAGGTGGGCGATGACGGCAGGCGTCTCACGGTCGGAGAGTTGGCTGAGGGCAAACGTCGCGAGAAGGCCTTGCCATTCGCGGCATGCGTCAGAGGTTGTCATGCCAGCCCATTTCATCAAGAGTAAGTCGGAGTGCCTTGAGCCCGTAGAACAACCGACTACGAATCGTACCTTCGGGAACTCCGTGGCGTACGCCGATCTCAACGGCGGAGCGTCCCTCGAAGTAGGACTCGACGAGCGCGTTTCTGTGATCCTTAGTGAGTCGTCCAAGTGCTTCTTCCACCAGCCAGCCTTGCAGCGCTGTGTCGATCATTGCGTCACCGTTTTCGACCGGTTCAGTGCCAGACACAGCCACCGGAAACCGAACGGAACGGGTCCTGGCGACGTCGATAATGATGTTGCGGCAAATCGCGAAGAGCCAGCCTCGTAGCGACCCGAGGTTCTCATCAAAACGTTCGGCCGAACGCCAAGCTCGCATGAAGGTTTCTTGTACGGCTTCTTCAGCGAGGCCGTCGTCGTCAAGCGCGCGGCGGGCGTAGCCGTAGAGTTCACCGCTGTGGGCGGCGTAGGCGCGCCGGAGGAAACGTTCGTCGGCCAGGACCGGTTCTCCGCCGGTGAGTAGTCGAAGCCGGGGAATCACGCCTTGTATACGGGCACGATGATCGGATCGTTCACTGGGTCGACGGAAACTCATGGGCACCACGACAGAAGGCGGTCAGTACATCGTGCGGCCAAGCGCACTCCAGCAATGAGCGACGTCAAAGTACTCCAAGTCTGCCCCATTACTTCGGGTCGGAGTCGCGACATCGCCGGGAAATCTTTGGGTGCCGTTTGAACGTTTGGTGAGCTGCGCTCGTAACCGCATGTGACGAGTTGGGCTCCCGTCCACCGTCACGAAAGGACTCGGACATGAACAAGATACTGGTAGGACTCACTTGCCTTCTAAGCGTCGTTGTCACCGCCCCGGCAACAGCCGGAGCGTCCGCGGAACACGAGTCGGCGGGCCCGACCGTACATATCACCTCGCCCAGTCGGGCCTCGATCGCACCCGGGGAAGGGATACCGGGATACGGAAGTTTCAACGGGTCAGGGTTTGCGCTCAGTATCGAAGCCGAAACCCACGACACCGTGGGGGTAAGGGTCAAAGAAGCGCTCAACATCCGGCACACGGCCGCTCTCGGTCAAGCCAACCCGGACTTCCCCGGGCTGAACGTCACGATCGACAATGACCTAACAAAACCCGATGGTGGAATCATCCCCGCCGGAACCAACCTGGCGTCGCTCTTCAACATCGCAGGGACCGACGACACTCCCGGACCCGGCGTCACGGTCTGGGCCGGCTGGCACGTCCTGGAATCCGTCGCGCCCGGAACCAAACACATCACCATCAACGTCGCCGTCACTGACGAGGCAGGCCGCACCGGTAGCACCCAGCAACGTTTCAAGGTCAGCGACCGAGCAGGGATTTCCGGTCAAGCACTCACCCCGACACCGGGCACTGTCAGCACCACAAATCTGGAGGACACAAACGGGCCGGGCGTTTCGATAAAGGCGCCCGAGGCACCGACCAGTATCGCGCTCGGAACTCTCCCTCAACCAACCTTGGCCAATGGGACGTTGTTCTTCCTACAGGTCAACGCCACCGACAACGCCAACCACGGCATAGGCGTGAGTGAGAACGGGACTGGCAACGGGCTGATCGTTGACCCCACCCAAATCGGGGCGCACGGACCCAACCGCAACTACCCCGGACTCAACGTCACGTTCGACGTCGGTCTGCGCCAACCCAACGGCAACCTCATCCCTGCCGGCCAAAACCTTGCACCGTTGTTCAACATCGCCGGCAGCGAACTTGTCCGCGGCGATCGGGGTAAACGCGAGAACGATGACCGACACGGCCACACCGTGGTGCGGACCGTTGCCGACTGGGTCATCGGTGGATCCCTTGTGCTCGCACCAGGCCAAACCGAGATCACAATCAATGCCACGGTCACCGACAACGCTGGATACACCGGCACCAAGTCCATCACCGTTGGCGTCAGCCCCAGCATCAGTGGACAAAACCTAACGCCGAACCCCTGACAATCACGCAACGCGCCGACACTCGCCATTTGGCGGGTGTCGGCGCCTCGTTGCGTTCGCAAATGAGAAATCCACTGTGGTAACCCATCCCAATAGAGGGCCGCCGCTCGACAATCAGTCCCAGTCGGGCCACCCACAGTTGTGAATCAGGATGACTTCGTTCGAACGCTGCGCGCTGCATGTGAACGGTCGAACGGCTCGTGGGTTCGCGCGATCGGGTATCACGAATCGGTTGCTGGTCCGCTGGATGCAGCATTGCACGATCGTCTTGTTTCGGGCTCGAACCCCTCGATCCCCCGACGAGTTCGGGTGGGGGAGCGCACAGACCTGGTCGTCCTCGGGTGCTCGTTGGCAGCGGCCCTGGCCGATCTGTCGTCTCAAGCGGTGCGACTGACAATTGTGCGTGCAGGTGTTTCGTACAGGTGATCTGAGCCGTAACGAATCGTTGTCATCGGTCCACTCGACGACATCGTTGTTGTGGCGCTCGCGCTGCGTTACGCGGCGCGACGTATTCCACCCGAAGCGCTCATTGAAGCGCGGCCCGCCGACTGGCGTCGGGGGCCAGGCACAACGGTTGGCCGGGATCCCCCTGGTAGACAGTTGGCATGGTGATGACTGCGTACCTGGCCGCCGAAGGTTTCGAGGCCCAACTGGAACAGGAACTCGCGGAGGCGGGAGTGCCGGTTCGGCTCCGGCATGGGCGGCTCTTGCTCACCGACACCGACCCCATCCGCAGCGCCTGGGCGGCCAACACCTGGTACGACGTGGTGGAACGCACCATCGATTCCATAGGGAACGCCGCGACGGTGCTGAAGGGAATGCAGCGCAACTGGGCCGCCTATGCCCCGACCCACAGCGGTCGACTCCGCCTGATTGCCGAAAAACTTCCCCACGTCTCGGCGAAACCCTTGGCGCTCGGCAGCCTCGGCCCGACCGCCCCATTGGGGTCGTTCACGTTGTTGACTCCCACCGTCTTGCTGGCCGCGGCCCACTGTTCAAGCGCGTTCGCCAACGGAGAGGTGGTCTTCGACGAGGATCGCACTGGCCCTCCGAGTCGGGCCTACCTCAAGCTCGTCGAAGCGTTCGTCCGCCTCGGTCGGATGCCGGCCGCCGGTGATCGCTGCCTCGATTTGGGCGCCAGTCCAGGAGGGTGGACGTGGTACCTGCAGCGGCTCGGCGCCCATGTCTTGGCCATCGACAAGGCCCCGCTTGATCCGAAGGTCGCCCGATTGGCCCGGGTGCAATGGCGAGGCGAAAGCGCCTTTGGTCTTGACCCACGTACGGTCGAACCGGTGGAGTGGTTGTGCAGTGACATCGTGGCCTACCCCGAGCGACTGTTGCGCTTGGTGCACACCTGGGTGGAAAGTAGCCGCGCTCGCAACATCATCTGCACCGTCAAATTCCAGGGGGTCGTGGACCCGGCCGTCGTGGCTGAATTGTCCGCCGTCGCCCACGGGCAGCTCTTTCATCTGCATCACAACAAACATGAGCTGACCTTCGCCCGACTTTTGCCGACCGAAAACTGACCGACCGGCGACCGACCACGACCTAGCTGAGGCCACCGTGGCGCTCGGGGCGGACCATGTCGCGCAGCCGCCGTCGCTGGAGCGCCAGTTCGGCCTGGCGCAGCAGCACGTCACCTCGGGAGGTGTCGCCGTCTGCCACTGCACTGCCGACATGGGCGGTCACCGACACTGGGTGGGCCACGCCTTCGAGGCGATAGGGCCGGGCTACTTGGCGCTGTACCCGTTCGGCAAGGGCCAACACGGTATGAGGGTCGGTCACTTCGGGGATGACCAGGGCGAAGGTGGCCAACCCATAGCGCCCGACCACATCGTGATCCCGCATCAGTGTCTGCAAACGCCGAGCGACGCAACGCAACAACTCATCGCCACCGGCCAATCCGTACAGGTCGGTGATGGCCTCGAATCCGGCGATGCCGACCATGACCACGCCACTCGAGGGTGTCGGCACAGAAGTGGCGAGCTGGCGATCGAGATGCACCGTGAGGGCAAAGCGGCTGCTTTGCAAGGTGACAGGGTCGGTCATGGCCAACGCCTTCAGGTTGGCGCCTTCGGCTACCACCTCGTCGTAGGCGGCGGCTACGTCGTTGCCTCGCAGCACCATCCCGGCATGCTTGGACAACGAATCCAGCAATCGCACATCGTCGTCATCGAGGGGGATGACCGATGGCGCCTTGGCCACCTCCAGGACACCCATCGGGTGCGACGCGTCGCCCAGCCTGGTCACGATGAGTGACGCCGCGCCGAACTCTTCCAAAACCTCGCACAACAGTCGGTGGTGAGCGTGGATGAGCGCGCCGCCTTTGCCCGCGGCGGCGGCACCGAGCAATGCGGCGCTGCGCTCGGGATGCACGGTGCTCCAGGTGGCGCCCGTTTCGGGCCGCACGGTGACCGCTCGCGGCCACGAGCCCTCGGCCGACCCAAAGAGGACGACCTGTGCGACCTGAACATCGAGAGCCACTACGCAGCGGCGCGCAAGTTCCTCCACTCGGAAGGGCAAGCTCTGCTGACCGCTCATCGATTCGACAATGGAATGCAGCAGTTCGAGGCGATCGAGCTGTGACCGCAGGCGACGAAAGGCTCTGTGTCCAAAGAGCACGGCACCGCCGATGGGTAGCGCCAGCCACAAGCGCCCAGCGCTCGGCTCAGTACCGGAAACGGCCAGTAGGCCCAGGCTGGTGCAGACGAACGACACGCCAAGCGAAGTCACCAGTGACCGCCGTACCGTGAGGGCGAGGGCGGTGCCATCGGCCAGATGTATCGCGCCGGCTATCAGCCAAAGCGTCAACTGCCCCAAGCCGAGGGTCAGCGCCGTCATCAACAGCCACCCTCGTACGCTGCTGAGTTGCACCGCGGGCAAAGCACGGGCCAAGAGTGACGCGGCGCCGGCCCAACACAGGTACTGGAACAGGTTGAATACCACTTTGATCGGGGCCAACCGTTGCACGACGGCCATGACGAGTAGTGGTCCGACCAAGACGCCCAAAAGAAGTTCCGAAGGCGCCACCGTCAGCAGCCCAATGACCAATACCGCCTCATGGAACGTGACCGAGAAACCGCTTCGGCCGAGAGGGACATGCACGACTGCGATTTCACTGCAGGCAAATCCCAATGTCATCAACACCCACCCCATGCCACGTGGGCGTGCGCCGGCCGAGGCGGCAAGGGCACCGATCACCACGCCCGCCACTGCTACCAGCACGATGTAGGCGTGCAGATGGTTCATGCGAGCCGAGTATGCCGGTCGTGGCTCGCGTGACGGCGGGGCCGCTGCGGTCATTGCCATGCGGATCCTGACCAGCGGTTCCCCGACCACCGATTTCCTGACCACCGATTGCCCGACCAGATGGAGCCGTTCCAACTGGCACCGGTAATCAGGCCGGGCAGCAGCGGGGTGGAGAGCGTCATCGGCGGGAGCCCGGCATTGATCAGCGCCGCCCAGAAAGCCAGCGGTACGGACTGAGTGAGCGTGCGAGATGACTGCAACCCGGCCGCACCAGGACAGCCCGCCGAAAACCCTGACATCCAGGTGGTGGCGGCCTTCAGGATGGCCTTCATTTGATCGGGGTTGAGGAACGAGCGGTGAGAAGCCAGGACGGCCAAGGTCCCCGACACCACGGCCGCCGCCTGGCTGGTGCCCGAGCCGCGAAAACCGTCTTGGCCCACCCGGGCGGCAGGAAAGGTGACGTCGAGGTAGGAGCCTGGAACCCTGGCACCGATGATACCGACCCCGGGAGCCAGTACGTCTGGACAACGTCCGAACGGTGCGCTGGTCGCGGCGGCCGCTATCACACCGGTGGTCGTCACCTCGGAGGCCCCGACGGCCACGATCTTTGGATCGTCGGCGGGGGATTGCACGCCACTGGTACCGATGTCATTTCCGGCTGAGACCACCACCACGATGCCCGCGGCCCAAGCGCCCCGCATGGCACGGGAGAGCTGTCCACCATCGGTGCCCGGTGCCACATTGAAGGAGAGGTTGAGGACACGGACGTTCCGGCCGCCAACATGCGCGTTGGCCGTGACCCAGTCGATCCCGCCCACCAGTCGGTCCAACGAGGTAGACCCGTCGGCCGCCGCGGCTTTGACCGAAACAATTCGGGCATCGGGAGCGACGCAAGAAATGATAGAGGCCACGTTGGTGCCGTGACCGAAGGCATCCAAATTGGCCAAAGCCGGGTTGGCGGCATCGGACGACAAGTCAGGGCCGTAGGAGACCCGAGCGGCCGGAAGTGACGACACCGGCACCACCCCGGTGTCTACCAGAGCCACATCTACTCCCGCGCCGGTCCCCAGAACCGGGGCGGCGATGGCCGTGCGTACTGCGGCACAGCTCTCGGCGATGCTGGTCCCCAGCGCCGCGGCAGGCTGACTGTGCGACATTTGCCCGACGCCGACCGCCAGCAACGAGCCCATGAGCAACAGGGCTCCAGGTATGCCAAGGGCCCGGTGGTTCATGAACGGACGAACGTGCTGTGTCAAGGAATCCTCAGTCTCACTTCGAGCGTCTCGAGAGACGTGGTGAACAATTCTGCTCATGCCTATAACGAACGTTATTTCAGCTGTAGCATCGGATGCATGAAAGTGAGGGAACCTTGACAACAAGAAGCAGTGACCGAAACACCGTCCGCGAGCAGGCCCGCCAACTTTCGCTCGACGCCGCCGAACGACTCGCCGGTATCGACGGCATCGGCGGGGTAGGACTCAAGCAACTGGCCGAGGAAGCAGGCCTGTCCACCATGGGCATCTACTCGCACTTCGGCGACCGTTTCGGGCTCGAAGAGGCATTTCTGGCTTTGGCGGCGTCTTCACTGCAGGCTCGATTGGCCGAGATGACCGCGCCCACTGCAGCGGCTCTGCTCGACCTGGCTGACGCCTTTCGCCTGTGGGCACACCAACATCCGGCCCGCTTTTCGGTGTTATTCCTCACCAGCAACCAACTGGACGCCGGGTTGCACGCCACCGCCCGTGACCACCTGCTCGATGTTGCCCGCACGGTAGCCCGGCTGCTCGGCTGGAAGGTCCAACGAGCCAAGTCAGCCCTATCGTTGTTGGCCGCCCTCTCCGGCTTCGTCGCATTCGAACTGCGCGGTCTGCTCGGCACCACGGCCGCCACCGAGTACCGATCGCTGGTCATTTCCCTGGCCCAGGCCAATCAGCCAGCCGTCGCCGCACCCTAGGAAGCGGGTGCGAATCGGGTGACCTCACCAGCATCACCCGTGGAATAGTGGCGCGGCCGATCCACGTTGACCGCGCGACCGCTGAGAACGACCTGCCCGGTCGTGCTCCCCGGGGTGTCGGGTGTCGCTAACTGAACCGGGTGATGTAACCGCGACTTCGCGATGCCGGCCAGCTTGCGTTGTCCCGATGCCAGCCACAGCCTGCACGCTGCCAAACCGTTTCGTCAGGCCCAAGGCTTCGAGTGATGGACGCACGTCTCTAGTCTGTCGCGCCATCATTGCCGCGTGTCGATCGAATACCCGTGGGAGCCCGTGGCGGGTGCACCGACTTTAATGCTGGATGGCGTGACCCGCTGCCGCATTGACCGCAGCACGCTTGGTCGACATGGTGTAGGCCGTCCATGCACCGACGGTGGCAATGAGGATGAGCCCGAGGTGGCGACCCCATAGGGCATCACCGGTCGGGGCGGTGCCGCTGATGAATTGGGCGAGGATTCCGCCGGAGGCGGTGATCAGCCCAATGATGCCAGCGACGACTGACTTTGGGTCCTTCGACAGCGTCTTGAGGCCGCCGAGGCACAGCAGTACATAGGTGACGCAGATCAGCATGCCGCCTACTACGGCGAGTATGAGGAACATGGTGAAGGCGTCGGGCATTCCTTCGGTGTCGCCCGTGCCGTACTTGAGCAGCGTGATCACGATGACGGCGAGCATGGCGACGAACACCGCGGCGGCGGCCACGATAGGCACATCTCGCCGACTCACCCTGGTAAGCGATGCGGGCAGCAGCCCGTCTCGCGCGACGGTGAAGAACCCCCGTGATGCCGCGGCGGTGATGCCGACGCCAACGGCGAGGATGTCGAGAATGATGGCCAACTCGATCAGAACGGAAAGCCAGTTTCCGACGAGTTTGCCAGCGATGGGTGAGAAGTCACCGCCACCGACGATCACCGTGTATTGCGTGATGATGTAGAAGACGGCGCAGATAGCGATCGTTGCCATCACGGCCCGTGGGATGGAGTGCTTCGGATTTTCCGTCTCCTCTCCGAGTGACGCCGACCACTCGAATCCGATGAACATCAAGATGGCGAACAGCACGCCCTTGAACACCGAGCCATCGGCGGCGACGTTGCCGGGGTTGAGCGATGAGAGCGAGTTGCCGCCAGGTCCCCCATCGACGACGACCTTCACGAACAAGATGAGGAAGGGGATGGCCGAGGCGATGATGATGGCCAACTGTGTCTTCACCGAAACCTGCACGCCGAGCACGTTGAACCCGAACATCAGCGCAGCCATGACCAGTGCCGCGAGCCACCAGGGCGGGTTGAACCCGAGATGTGCTGCGCAGAATAGCTTCAAGAAGACGCCTCCGATCACGGGGAGCGCGGCTACCAAGGTGGTGATCGCCAAGTGGTAGAGCATGGCGGCGAACACCCCGGCGGGCTTGCCGAGCGTGTGGGCGATGGCCTCATAGACGGTGCCCGAGCCGCTATACCGCTTGGCCAGCTCGCTTACGATCCAACCGATACCGAGAATGCCGATGGTTGTGATGACGATAACGAACAAGCTGACACCGCCGGAAAGACCCGCCAAGATGGCGCCAAGCGCGCCAGCGGAAAAGATCGGCCCGACAGCCAACGACTGGGCCACGCAGTCGATCGTGCTGAGCTTCTTGTTACTCAGCCGCTGCGTGACTTTTACCTGTGTTACTTCCACGGTCTCCCCCTCGGACGACGATGATTGATAGGTACCATATTCGCTTTGTGTGGCGGGTGTCACAATCGTCGAATGACGCAGGGGCCGGGCAGCTGGGAACCGGGAGGGCGTGGGCGGTGTAGAAGTGAGGGAGTGCTCGATGACGAACTGGTCCGTGCTGCTGCGAGCGGCGATAGGGCGGCCTTTGGCGCGCTCGTTGATCGGCACCGCACGGCGGCCTTGCGAATTGCCTATGCCATCGCCGATGGGGAAGCGGAGGATGTCGCCCAGGACGCAACCGCGAAAGCGTTCGGGCAGTTCGACCGCTTTGATACGACCCGGCCGTTTCGACCCTGGTACCTGGCCATCGTCTCGAACGAGGCTCGCAATCGTCGCCGATCATTCCGTCGCCGATCAGCTCTGGTACTGCGGGTGGCGGCAGAGTCATCCACGGCCAGTGCGGATGATGCGGACGCTGGCGATGCTGCCGAAGCAATTGCACGTACCGAGCGCCGCCAGTACGTGCTGGATGCCATTGCCCGGCTGAACGCCGCCGATCGCCAGGTCATCGCGATGCGCTACTTCGCCGAGCTTTCCGAGTCGGAAATGGCAGCGGCCTTGCAGATCGCGCCCGGAACGGTGAAGTCACGACTCTCACGAGCGATGGCCCGCTTACGTGCGGCACTGGCGGGTGGGCTGCAATGAACCCATTTGACTCGCTCGAAGCCGAACTGATCGACCTCGGTCAGCACTTGGCCATCGGCCAGCCCGTGGCCATCGGCCAGCCCGTGGAGGTCGGCCAGCCCGTGGGGGTCGGCCAGCACTTGGCCATCGGCCAGCCCGTGGGGGTCGGCCAGCAGGCAAACTTCGTGACGAGGGCGCCATGGCGTGCCCGACGCCTTCTGCAACTTGCGGCGGCGGTGCTTGTCATCCTGGCAGCGCTGTTGACATTCGGCCCGACGAGACGGGCCATCGCCAGATTTTTGGGGATCGGCGCCGTCCAAATCCAGTCGGTGCGCACGACCCTGCCAACCTCACCACCAACCACCCGATCCAGTGCGGCGCGCCCGTCAATCCCGACCGCCGGGTCAACGACCGCCGGGTCAACGACCGCCGGGCCGAGTGTCGTCGGCTCAACGACCGCCGGCTCAACGACCGCACAGGGAACGGGGTCCACGGGTTCGGCAATTGGCACTCTGGCGTCTTCGAGCATTCCGGGCTCGGGCGCGAACAGTTCGCCTCAAACGATCAAGATCACACCACCATTTCGGGCGCGCATGGCGCCGGATCGACTCATCCGTCAAGAACTCGACCACAGCGTCGGCGCAGGCATGCTGATTCTTAGCTATGAGAAATACACCTTGTTCGAGGTGGCATCGAAGAACTCGACCGTGTTCTTGATGGGAAAATTGCTGCCGCCGAACACCGTGGTGACCTTTACCAAGGTGCGAGGCGTAGATGCGGTATGGATCAGCGGCGAGCCGCACCAGGTCGTCATGTTCGATGACGACGGCACCTACCGAAGAGACACGGTCCGTACCGTAGGCAACGTGCTGGTTTGGTACGAGGACGGCGTTACGTTCCGCATCGAGGGCGTCAACAAACTCTCCGATGCGCAAGCAATCGCCGAGTCGCTGCAATAGGGAACCAGAACGGACGGTGCGGTGTAGAGCAGGTATGCGAATATCCGCCGGAATTGCCTGTGCCTTCGTCACCGTTGTCGTGGTCGGCTGCAGTTCGTCCGGGACGACAACCCGATCCACCACCACGAGCGCTGCCCCCCAAATCTCTCCGTCTACATCGATCGCGCCGCCCGCTGAGGCAGGCGGCGCGCCCTCGTCGGCACCGTCGGCCAGTCCTTCTCCATCCATCACCGCCTTGCTGGCGGCGACGGCCGACGCAGCGCTCCCCGACGAGCTTTCACCGGCCCTCGGGACATTTGCGGTCGTGCGGGTCGGTGAGGAGCTACGCGGCGTCGTTCCGGGCCAGCCACCGTTGTGGATTCTCGCCCGCGCAACGGTGGCATTGGATGGATCGGCCGTCGCCGCCACATCGATGACCGCCGATGGGTTGTCAGTTGCCGTGTTCGACACTCGCAGCGGCTCTCGACTGGGTGCCTGGGCGTTCGCGCCCGATGCCGAGCTACGTGTCGTGTCGCCGGCGGGACGGTGGCTGGCTCTCACTCGCCAGGTCGGTTCCCAGACCGAGGTGATGGTGGTCGACTCGCTGCAGGGCACCAAAACGTCGCTGCAGTTCGAGGGTCGACTGGAGCCGGAGGCCTTCGCTCTCGACGGTAGGTCGGTCGTGGCGCTGGGCTATTTGGCCGACGGGCGTTATCGCGTCCAGACGATCGACCTCGCCAGCGGGGAGCGCTGGAGCACCAATGACCGCTGGAAGGCGGCCGAGAAGGAGGACATGTCGGGAATACCGGTTCGGGCGGTGATGAACGGGGACCTGCTGTCCACGCTGTACCGGGATCCCACAAGCACCGCGCATCCGGCCTTCGTGCACACGTTGAACCTGAGCAGCGGGTGGTCACATTGCGCGGATCTTCCGGCCCCATTCGGCACCGGGCCGGTCGGCTCCGATGCTGTGGTCAATTCAGTCGACGGCAACAAGCTGTACGTGGCCAGTGGCGGTTCGTTCGCCACCATCGACGTGGATGCGGTGCGACAGCCGGCTCGCGATGAACACGATGTTGTCGCCATCAGCATCTCGCCGACGCCGCCGATCGACCGTGTGGCGTTTTCCACCCACGGCGCGACATGGACGACGAGCGGGCTCGTTTCGCTGCACGATGGAGCGGTCGTTGCCGGGTTGAAATCGACGATCGTCGGGCCAGATGCGCAGCTGATAGCGGCTCGGGGATAGCTAGCTCGCCACCGACGGTTACCCTCGTCCGGTCGCACCAGCCGTAACGGGTCGTTCGGCCACTGTGTCAGCGGATCTGAGCCACCGACGGATCGAGAGGCCGTGCGGTCAACTTGGCGCAGGGATCCACGGGAGTGCCGCCGAACTGATCGGCCCACTCCGAGGCAGTGAATCCACGGGCGACAGCCTGGCAGGCCCGCATGATCCAGGCGGTTCCGCCGACGGTCCACGACACGGTGGTGTCGCCCTGAATGGCGACCAGTTGGCCGTTGGTCAGGGTTAGGTCCGTGATCTGATCGGCCGAGCCAGAGATAAGCGCACCACTCAAGGCCGCGCCGCGCCGGGCGCTCCAGAGGCGCAGGTCGGCATCCTGGCCACCGGTGGCGATCACATCGTTGTCGAGCCAGGCAATGGCCGAGATCAAATCAGTGTGACCCCGCAGCGTGAACGTCTCCTGCCCGGACGTGACGTTCCAGATCTTTACCGTTCGATCATCGCTGCCGCTGGCCAACAGCCGACCGTCGGGACTGAATTGCAATGCATCCACAAACAGGTGATGGCCAGCCAGGTCACTTGACCGCCCGCTGGCGAGATCGAAGAGCTTGATGGGGGAGGCTCGGCCCGGGTGGCCCGGGTCGAGCGCTGCCGTGGCAACCAGCCGGCCATCGGGGCTGATCGCTAAGGCACGTATCTGCCCGCCGGCATCATGCAACAGCACTTGCGAGCCGGAGCGCTTCACTAGCACGTCACCATTGTCGAGGCCGAGGGCCACGGTCCCCTCGGCTGAGGCGGCCAGATCGGTGCCGTTCGTCCCGGTTGGCACAGCCAACAACACGACGTTCGACGCTGAGATCAGGCCTCGCCTCGGATCGAGTCGCACCGGGCCCGAGGGTGTGGTGATTCGACGTTGTCTACCCCCGGAGGCCCCAATGTCCGAAGGTATGACGCTGGCCAGCGGGGACTGATTGGGAGGCGGCCATGCAATGGCGACGCCGTCCTCATCGAGCGTGAGCACCGACCCCTCGGCCGTCGCCTGAATGCTTCGGACCAAGGCATGGTGCGCACGGCGTGGTGAACCCACGACTGCGCCCGACGGCACGGCGATCTCGACGACATCACCCGAGCGCAGCCCCCCGACGAGTACCTCGGCATTGCGCCAGGCGACGCTGGTCAACAGGATGGGCACAATCACCGGTTCGGATCGTCCATCCCAAATGGTCACCGATCCGGTGCCTACTGCGGCGATACGACGTTGTCCCGATATTGTTGCGAGTGCAACCACTGGGTTGGGGCTTATCGACAGTGGGCCAGCCGTCAGGGCACTGGTCGACGGCGTCCAAAACGCTAGGTCACCCGTATCGGAGCCGAGCGCGACGGTGTCATCATCGACCGCAGCGAGAGCGGAGATCGGAACGGCGCCGAACGGTCGCGAGCTTGTCGGCGAGGCGGTAGGGGTCGCCAGCGACCATTGCAGCAGCGTGCCGTCGGTGGCTGTGGCGAGCAACCAAGACCCGACGACGGCGATGGCCTGCAGGCGAGCCGCGCCGGCCGCGGCAAAGGGCACCCAACCCGGCCCGGCGATGTCGGCGATGACCAGCTCACCACCTCGGGATCCGCTGATGAGCCGCCCCGATGCCGCATCGACCACCGCCAACTCGTTCACTGCCACGCCGGTGCTGATCGGCGACGAGGCAGGAGCACCGGTAACGGCGTCGAGCACCTTTACCGTCGGGCTGCCGTCGGCCACGAACACCGTCCGCCGCCCGCCACCGGTGGCCGGGGCGATTGCTGCGACGGGTCCCTGCAGGCCAGCCCGTAGATATGTCGAAGGTCCGGGAGCACCGAGAGCGTCCACCAGCGCCGACCAGCTATCGGTGGTGCTCGACCGGCGCACACCTTCCAGGGTCAGCAGTAGGGAGAGATCGCGATTCTGCGACGAGGTGGCGCGACCGGCGGCGGCCAGCCGCAAGGTTTGGGCGACCTTGCGCAGGCTGCGTTCACGGGAACTTTGGCGAACCGCCACCAAGGCCACTGCACCCAGAGCCAGCGTCACGACCAAGAGCGCGGCGAGGCCGCGGCGGATCTGCTGCAACCGTCGGCTGCGCTCGGCCGTGCTGCGATGCCGATCCATTGATTGGGCCACGAATGCGGTCTCGTCCTCGGTGAGTTGCAGGGTTCGGCGCGTCACGGCATCGTGTGCCGACTCGACCTGGGTTCCGGACCGCAATGCCTCTGGTGATCGCCCCGATACCACCCACTCGGCGGTGGCTTGGGATATCCACCCTTGTAACCGTCGGGCCTCGGCGCCCGAACCTTGCAACCAATCAACCGACAGCCGCGGCCATGATCTCAGCAGCGCCTCGTGCACGATCTCGACGGTGGTGTCGGGATCATCTTTGGCGTGGGTGACGGTGAACAGCCGATAGCCCCGGAAGGTGTCGACGAACCGGGCTGCGCTTGCGAAGGAGGACGACGACAGCTCGGCCATGGTGGCTCGCCGTCGGGTCGGTTCGAGCCCGATGCCTTGGGTGGTGAGCCGCATCGAAAAGGCCCATTCCGCCAGCTGCCTGTCGCTGTCGTCGAGGTCGCCGTAGGCCCGCTCAGCCAGACGCTCGAGCGCCTTTTCGACGCCACCCGAGGCGCGATATCCCGCGATCTCCAGTCGGCCCCGATACCGGGCCTCCCAGGTAGAACGCAGCGCGACGGCCAGCAGCGGTAGGGCACCCGGGGTCGGCGGAATGTCCAGTTGGATCTCCTCGACCAGACCGTTCTCGAGCGTGAGCGAGGCGGCGCGTGCCGGTCCTTCGATGATTTCTCGCCAATCGGCACGGTCGAGCGGTTGCACTCGAACGAGGTTCGTGTCGATCAGTCGTTGCAGATCCGGGGCGACGTCAAACGCTGCGCTGACATCGGATCGGAACGACACGATGATGTGGACGAAGCGCTGAGAAGCCACCGCTTCGACAATGGCTGCGGTGACCTCCGCGGTCGGTACTCCGGGCAGGAAGATCTGTTCGGCCTGATCGATCCAGACCACCCGGTGTTCGCCGCCGGTGGCCAGCCCGGCCGGTACATCAGCGCGCGGATCGAGCTCGATGATGACGCTTCCGGACTCTCGCAGCTCGGGCAGCAAACCGGCTCGGATGAGCGAACTCTTCCCGACTCCGGATGCTCCGACCACGGCGGTGAAGGGTGTGGTACCGACGCGACGGACGAGTTCCGCGATCTCGTCATCGCGGCCGAAGAGAAAGGCGCGATCTGACTCTCGGAATGGACTCAAGCCGGGGTAGGGACACGGATCGTTGGGGGTGCGGGTCGGGTCTTCGCGCCCGTACACCACGTCTCGCCCGGCCACCACTGACCCGGTGATGTGAGCCCCGTCTCCGAAGACTACCGATGAACCGCCGGGCTCAGTCACGCCAACTCAACGGATCGTCATGTGGCGACGCGCAGCGTATCGGCCAGCGCGAATGCATCCACGTCATACTGCACAGGAGTACCACGGATCGTGCAGGTGGTGCCGTGTCTCAGTACCGTCACGGTAAGGGTGGTCGTGCTCGACAAGCTGGTGTCGCCGCTGCACACGTCGTTGTAGACCAGCTCGATAGTGCGATCCTCGTTCACGGTGATGGTGGCGTTGAAGGTGTTGCCGACGACCTTGGCTTTAGGGGCATCGGTCCAAACACCACGGGTGATGCGGGCCACCCACGTCACGTCGGTGCCCTGGTCGGGAGCGGCAAGCCAGCCCGTCGGTGGGGCGACGCTCGCTCTGATCCGACAGGTATAGCTCGGGTAGGCAATTGCGGTCACGTTGCTCTCGACCGAGGTGCCCTGCAGCGTGCACCCACCCCTTTCGACCTTGATGGTCACCTTGGCGCCACTGAGGGCCGTGGCGGAGACGACCCCTTTGGCCGACGGGCTCGAGCCGGGCTGGGTGCGCAAAAGGGTAATGGCATCCTGTTTCGCGGCCCCTGCCGTGGTGGCGACCGCGGTCGTGCTCGCCTCGATCGTGGTCACTGGGGCTGCGGTCGTGGTTGTCGCCAGCGCGGTGGCAGGCTCTGTCGCGGCGGACGATGTGGCTGACGGTGCCGTGATTGGCGCCACCGTCTCTGCCAACACCGTCGCCGTCGCGGCCGTCGCAGCGACGGTCGTGCCATCCTCGGGCGAGGTTGTGGCTGGCTTGTCGACAGAGAATGGTGGGGCATTGCTGCTCGATGATGGTGGGGTCGACGCGCTCGTCGAGCAGCCCGTCGCGCCGAGCGCCAGCGCTCCCAGCATCATCAGCGATAGGTGCGGCCGCATCAGCTTGACCTTCCGACGTCTCGGCCGGCGATAGTCGACCCGCTGATGACGGCACCGTTGCCGATCACGACCGAGGAGTCGACGCTCGACGGTGTCGTAACCGGATCTGGCACAGGCGGCGGAGCGACCCGCGCGGCGACCGGCGGCACCGAGGTGGTTGGCCCGCCACCTGCGCCGGAGCCGGAGAGAGCCAGTCGCGCCTGTACCTGGCTGAGTACATGTCCGAGGGCGTTGTCGGCAAACCAGTTGATGGCGTGCAGGCTGCGGAATCCGAGGGGCAGTTCGGCGTCGGGGGTCAACAGAATGGAGAGCAGTTTGTTTGATCGTCTGGCAAAGTCGGCCTCGTCGAGCACCCAGTCCGAGTGGGGGCCCTCACCCCAACACACGATGATGACGGTGGCCGCCTCCAGACGCTCCTGTATCTCTGCACCGAACCGATCCCCGCCGACCAAGGCCTGATCCCACCACACATGGTGACCAGCGGCTTGGAGAACCTCGACCAGTACGCGGACTCGCGGTCGGGTTGGCGTGTGATAGCTGACGAAGATGACCGGCGACTCGAGCATGGCGCTCACCCCCAGGTACCGCTGTCGTATCGAACCCCACCGACCCTATACGGCCCGGCCTTGGTCAGCATGGCCGCGATGCAGCGCATCGTCAAGGACCGAAACGGTTCGTGTCGATACAAGGTGCAGAACGAGAATCCACCAGTAGCCTCACGGGAATGGTGCGACCTTTTCGGTTTGGTGTGCAAGCTTTGAAACTCCACCAAGCCGCAGCCATCGTGTCGGCGGCCAAGCAGGCCGAAGACCTTGGCTATGACGAGCTTTTCTCCTACGACCACTTCGGAGCCGAGGATCCTTTCATCCCGCTGATGCTGGCCGCAGGCGCCACGTCACGGCTCCGGCTTGGTCCGCTGGTGTTGAACAATGAGTTCCACCAGCCCGCCCTTCTGGCCCGCACTGCGGCGACCGTCGATCGGCTCACGGGCGGTCGATTGGTGCTGGGTTTCGGGACCGGATACGACCAGACCGAGCACGACGCCATCGGCGTGCTGCTCCGAGATCCGCCTGACCGGGTGCGCCGATTGGAAGAATCAGTCCTCGCTGTGCGGGCATTGCTCGACTCGGGCGTTTCGAATATGGCGGGCGACTACCACACTTTGGCGGTCTCAGAGCTTGGCATTCGGCCGGTCCAGAACCGCGTCCCATTCCTGATCGGCGGGAACGGGAAGCGGTTAGTCGAGGTCGCCGCCCGGCATGCCGACATCTTTCAGTTCACCGGGCTGAGCCACGGGGTGAACGGGGCACCGGGCATCGAGGGGTTCCGATTCGAGTCAGTGGTGCTGCGGAACAACTGGTTCATGCGGGCGGCTGGGCATCGTCTGAGCACCGTCGAGCGATCGGTGCTGGTGCAGGTCTGCCATATCGGGCACGGCGCCCATGAACAGAACGAAGCGCTGGTGAAACGGTGGAATTTCGATCTGCATACGGTGCAACGCACTCCGTTCGCGCTGGTAGGCTCGATCCGCCAAGTCGTCGACAAACTGCAGTGGTTACGCGACGAGTTGGGTGTGAATCATGTGGTGGTGCGCAATGCCGAAGGCTTCGCGCCGATCGTGGCAGCCCTCGCCGGACACTGACCCTAGGATGCCTCAATGCAGCACAGCATGCTTGGCTCCACAGATATCGCGGTATCGCGAATCATTCTGGGCTGCGGCAATTTCGGCGGCATCGGCTCGTCCCCGGCCTTCTTTGGTCAAGGCACCGCGCAGGCCGACGCGTTTGCGCTGATGGATGCCGCGTGGGAGGCAGGCATCACTACCTTCGATACGGCCGACGCCTACGGGGGCGGACGCAGCGAATCGTTCATCGGCGCATGGCTGGCGTCCAAGCCCTCATCGGTTCGGGATGCGCTTGTTCTCGCGACAAAGACCTACAACCCGATGTTCGAAGGAGCCGACGCCGGTCTTGGTGGTGTTCGGATACGTCGTCAGATCGACAGCAGCCTTGGTCGGCTCGGCGTGGATCGCGTACCGCTCTACCTTGCTCACGAGTGTGACCCAATGGTGCCGGTGGAAGAAACGTTGGCGGCCTTCGATGCGCTCATACACGACGGCAAGGTGGGGGCCGTCGGCGCATCAAACTTCACGACGGATCAACTCGCGGCCTCGTTGGAGGTATCGGCGGCCGGCGGTGGCGCCAGGTACGGATGGGTACAGAACTCGTTTTCGCTGCTCGAGCGCGGCGACGAGCGGGGCGTGCTGCCGTTGTGTACGGCCACGGGGCTCGGCTACACACCGTTCAGTCCGCTGGCGGGTGGATGGCTCACCGGCAAGTATCGCCGTGATTTCGCACTGCCAGCTGGCTCCCGCATGACCACGCGACCAGAGCCCTACGAGGCGTACCGCACCGACCAGGTGTACGGAGCGTTGGAAACGTTGCGAGCTCTCGCGGCCGGTGCCGGCTGCAGCATGGCGGCGCTCTCGCTGGCGTGGGCGCTGGCCCAACCTGGCATCACCGCCATCGTGATCGGCCCCAACCGCGTCGACCAGCTCTCCCCGGCGCTCGAAGCCGTCGACCGAGCCGTTTCGCCGGACCTGCTCGCCCAGCTTTCGGAGGTGTTTGTATGACCGTTCTCATCCTGTCGGACCGCGACGTGCGCGATCTGCTCGACATGCCGTCGTGCATCAGCGCGATGGAGGAGGTGTTGGCCGAGCTGGAACGCGGTCTACTTTTCAACCCCTTACGGTTCGTGACCCGACCGCCAGCGGATACCTTCATGGGGTTTATGCCGGCCTATCGCGCCGGTGCCGAACCGTTGTATTCACTAAAGGAAGTGGTGATCGCTACGGCGAACCACAACCGCGGCCTCGATTCGCATCAGGGAGCGGTGCTGGTGCACGACGGTGTCACCGGCGTGCTGCGCTCCGTGGTGAATGCATCGGCAATCACCGAGATTCGCACCGCAGCCGTGTCTGCGGTAGCCACGAAGTTGCTGGCCCGATCCGGGGCTGCTTCGGTGGCCATCGTCGGTGCTGGGGTCCAGGCCCGGTCGCATGTGGCGGCCATGCAGGCCTGCTTTGCGTCCGCGCGAATCACGGTGTGGAGTCGCACCCGAGCCCACGCCGAGGCCCTCGCGGCTGATTCGGGCTGCGAGGTGGCCGACTCGCTCGACGCTGCGCTACGCGGGGCCGATGTGGTTTGCACCACAACGTCATCTCGCGAGCCCATCATCACCCGCGCCATGCTGTCGCCTGGCACGCACTACAACGCAGTGGGTTCGTCCATCGCTGCGGCCCGCGAGTTCGACGCCGAGGCGATGGCGGCCGTTTCATTGTTTGTCGATCGGCGCGAATCGACGCTGAACGAATCGGGCGATTACCTCGATGCGGCGCGTGAGGTCGGCATCGGCCCCTCGCACATCCGAGCCGAGTTGGGCGAGTTACTGATCGGCGCTCATCCCGGTCGCGTCGATGATCAGGAGATGACGCTGTTCAAATCTCTCGGCATCGCAGTGGAAGATCTGGCCGCCGCTGAATTGTGCATCCGGCGTGCCCGCGAGCGTGGCGTCGGCACGGAGGCCGCGTGGTGATCCCGCTCGAAGAAATCGAAGCGGCTCGACTGCGGATCGCTGACGTCGCGGTACGCACCCCGCTGATCCGACTGTATGCCCCGGAATCGCCTGCCGAGATCTGGCTCAAACTTGAATGCCTGCAGCCCATCGGCGCATTCAAGATACGGGGGGCGGCCAACGCCATGCGTACAGCACCAGAGGCGGCGTTGTCTCACGGGGCGTGGACGACCAGCGCCGGCAACATGGCCCAGGGTGTGGCCTGGATGGCGCGCGAGATGGGCATTCCCTCCGCCGTAGTCGTGCCTGATCACGCGCCGTCGGGAAAATTGGACGCCATCGAGCGGCTGGGCGGTCGGGTCATCAAGGTGCCGTTCGACCGCTGGTGGCAAGCCATGGTGGAAGGTGAGTATCCCGGTGTAGAAGGGCATTTCGTCCACCCGGTGCAAGACGATGCAGTGATGGCCGGGAACGGCACCATTGGGCTTGAACTGGCCGAAGACCTCGATGACATCGATGGCGTGCTCGTGCCGTGGGGCGGCGGTGGTTTGGCCACTGGTATCGCCAGCGCGCTTCACGCCCGTAGCCCGCACACCAAGGTGTACTCATGCGAACCGGCCAGCGGTGCACCGATGCATGCGTCATGGGCGGCGGGTACGCCCGTCGGCGTCGACTTTGCCCCTTCCTTCGTGGACGGTTCGGGCAGTAAGAGCCTGCTGCCCGCCATGTGGGAACGGGCGCGGCCGCTGCTGTCGGGCACCTTCGCCCCGTCGTTGGATGACACCGCGGCCGCCGTTCGGGTGCTGGCCACGCGCGCTCGCGTCGTGGCCGAAGGCGCCGGCGCATTGTCCGTCGCCGCAGCGTTGTCCGGCGGCGCAGGCTCAGGCCGCCTCGTGTGCATCGTGTCCGGCGGCAACATCGACGCCGCCAAACTCGCCACCATCCTACAAGGCGGCACTCCCGGCTGATTCCGCCTTGCCTCGCTCGCCCGCCTCGCCTCGCCCGCCTCGCCTCGCCTCGCCCGCGTGACCGCCTCGCCAGCGTGCTGCCCGAGTGGTCTCAGACGATCCAGGCCATGGTGATGCCTGAACGGGAATTCGGCCGGGCGATCGACGGCGAGAAGGCGCGTTTCAACGGCCGAGGTAGGCGCGCCGCAATTCGTCGTCGGCGGCGAGATCGGTGGCGTGGCCAGACAGCACGACCCGGCCGGTCTGCAGCACATACCCCCGTGATGCAATGGCGAGGGCTTGGTTGGCGTTCTGCTCCACCACGAGCATCGCGACGCCCGAGCGGTTGACCTGCGCAATGATGTCGAAGCTGCGCTCAACCAGCACCGGGGCCAATCCCATCGATGGTTCATCCATCAAAATCAGTTTCGGTCGGCTCATGAGGGCACGTCCCATAGCCAACATCTGCTGCTCACCGCCCGACAGGGTGCCCGCAAGTTGCTGACGCCGGTCGTACAGCAACGGGAACAGGTCATAGACCCGGGCGAAATCCTCGGTCAGGTCGTCCGAGCGAAGGTAGGCACCCAACTCCAAATTCTCCAGCACCGTCATTGGAGCAAAGACCCGGCGGTTCTCCGGTACCACGGCCATACCGGCGGCGATGCGGCGGGGCGTACCGAGCGACGTGACATCGCGGCCGCCAAACTCAACCGTCCCGGTCGTTGGTGCAACCAGCCCCAGAATCGTCTTGAGCGTGGTCGACTTCCCGCAGGCGTTCCCACCCAGCAGGCACACGAGCTCACCGGCGCCCACCTCAAGATCCACATCCTGCAGGATGAGGATCGGGCCGTAGTAGGTGTTGATGCCACGGAGGCGAAGCAGCGGCTCAGACGAGGTCATTTCGTGGTGCCAGCGCCCTTACCCAAGTAGGCCTCGATGACCGATGGTGAGGTGGCGACCTCGTCGAAGGACCCCTCGGCGATCTTGGTGCCGTAATCGAGCGCAACGACCCGGTCGCTCACGCCTTCCACCACATGCATATCGTGCTCGATTACCAAGATAGTGAGTCCCAGTTCAGTGCGCAGCCGACCGATCAACTCGGTCATCTCATGGGTTTCCGACGGGTTCATGCCGGCGGCGGGCTCATCTACTAGCAAGAGTCGAGGCTGTGTCGCCAGGGCCCGTGCGATTTCGAGACGGCGTCGGTTGGCGTATGACAACGAGTAGGCCGGCTGATCGAACCGGTACCCCTGCAACCGGGTGCCGAAGAACGCCAACAACTCCTCGGCCCGGGCGTGCATGGCCCGCTCCTCGCGCCGGGCGCGAGGTAAACCAAGTGCCCCAGCCACGAAGCCAGCTCGGTTGCGGCCGTACATCGTGGCCAGCACGTTTTCCTTCACCGTCATATTCAGGAACAGCCGCAGATTCTGAAAGGTGCGGGCGATGCCGAGGTCGTTGATGCGGTTTGGATCAGTGCCGACAATGCTGGTGCCCCCAAACCGAATGTCGCCAAGATCGGGCTGATAGACGCCGGTGATCACATTGAACAGGGTGGTCTTGCCGGCACCGTTGGGCCCGATGACCGCTACGATCTCGCCTTCCGCGATCGACAGGTCGAGGCCTTTGATCACCGTGAGCCCGCCGAATGCGAGCTGCACGTTGTCGAGTTCGAGCAGTGGTGTCATAGCACTTCCACCCGTCGAGTCCCGAAGATTCCCTGCGGTCGACTGGCCATGATGGCCACCAGCACCGCCCCGACCAGCAGTTGGCGGCTGATAGAACCCTGTTCGGCCAATCGATTTTCCCACGCCAACATGGCGACATAGGCCACACCGCCAGCCAGGGCCGGCCGCCACTTTGCCGCAACAACGGTGATGGCGAGGCCAATAGCGATAGTGGCGAGGAAGGCCACATTGCCGAACGACACACTGCGCTGCAGATGGGGCACCACGGCACCGGTGAGGCCGCTGAGGCCCGACGTGCGCGGCCGCAGATGGGTGCCGAAAACGGTGAGCCCGCCTCGTACCACCAGCGCGACGAGCACGAAGGCCGCCACGAACTGGCTGAACCGTGGGCGAGAGCGCAGCCGTAGCAACGCGAACAGCAGCATGGCTCCGTACACGAGGACGCGGCCGGTCGATGGGGTGCGCAGCAGTTCGGGAAGCACAGCCACCAAGAAGGCACCGACCACCCCGCCGCCGATGTTGCCGAGGCCCCCCAGAATGGCGGCTGCGTACAGCAACACCATGAAGGGCAGATCGAAGTTGCTCCCGAACACCGAGAGCTGCACGGAGGCAAAGATCGTGCCGGCCAGGCCTGCAATTCCGGCGCCGATGGCGAACGCCACCAACCGCAACCGGCGGACCGGTACCGACAGAATTTCGGCCGCCAGCGGATCCTCCCGCATGGCCCGTAACGCCAAACCTGAGCGGGCGTTGCGCAGGCGATAGAGCAAGAGCATCAGCACCGTGACCGCAACCACCGTCAGCACGTAGTAGCCGGTGATGGTGCGGACTTTGCTCCCGAAGGCCGAAAACGGATCGATGCCGGTGACCCCGTTGGGACCTCCGGTGAGATTGAAGGGTTTGGCGGGCGCATTCTTTCCGGCCAAATTCAGCTGCAACCGGTCGCCGTTGTTGGCGATACTCACGAAGATCTGGCCAAAAAACAGCGTGACGATAGCCAGGTAATCCCCGCTCAAACGACGCGATGGTAACCCGAGGACGAGCCCGAGGGCCGCAGCGACGGCAACCACGAGTGGCACGGCGACCAAGGTGGGCAGATGCACATTGAACTTGGGTGACGACACCAGGGCATAGGCGTAGGCGCCGAATCCGAAGAAGGCGGCGTAGCCCAAGTCGAGCAATCCCGACCATCCCACGACCACGTTCAGACCGGTGGCCAACAGG
This sequence comes from Acidimicrobiia bacterium, assembly GCA_043744155.1. GTDB lineage: Bacteria > Actinomycetota > Acidimicrobiia > Acidimicrobiales > Ilumatobacteraceae > JANMCE01. The sequence goes on from JAYTVF010000423.1 coordinate 36,747, forward strand.
GTGTAGAGCGCTACGGTGAACGCCACCCGAGTGGTGTAGTCGGTGGGGGAGATCAGCGCCCACAGCAGGGCGACACCACCCGCGCCGAGCACCCGATATTGCACCGGTATCGCGCCGAGTCGCCGACGCAGCCGTTCAGCCGGACTACCGGCCAGGCGTTGCGAAGACTGCTCGACCCACTGATCGGTACCGATCCCGCGGCCTGAAGCGGGCGCAGCGGCGGGCGCCGGATCGATGGGGGTGGAATCGGCCGCCATCAGACCTTCTTCAATTCGGCCACACCAAAAAGGCCTCTCGGCCGCACGAGCAGGAACCCGATGAGCACCAGAAAGACGACCACGTCGTAGAAGGTGGTGGAGACATAACCCTGTGAATAGCTCTCTGCGAAGCCGATGATGAGCCCGCCAGCCATGGCCCCGTGGATCGAACCGATGCCGCCGACGACCGACGCGGTGAAGCCCTTGAGCCCGGCGACGAAGCCCATGGTGTGAAAGACCCGGTTGTACACCAGACCGCTCATAACGCCCGCGACGCCCGCCAGCGCCGAGCCGAGGAAGAACGCCACCATCACGACACGGTTGACGTCCATGCCCATCATTTGTGCGGCCTCAGGGTCATATGAGGTGGCCCGCATGGCCTTACCCAGCTTGCTTCGTCGCATGAAGGTGTTCAGGCCGACCATGACTGCGGCGCTGACGCCGATCACCAAGAGTCGCATCACGCTAACGTTCAGTAGGCCAACGTGAATGCCGGTGCCGACATCGACCAGCTTCTCGCTCTGGTAGCGAACAATGCGGGCGCCGACCACCAGCAACATGGTGGCCTGCAAGAAAAACGAGGTGCCGAGCGCCGACACAAGAGGAGCGATACGCGCCGAGTTTCGCAGCGGACGATACGCGAATCGCTCGACCGCAACGCCGACCAACCCAGCCCCCAACGCGGCGATGATCATCAGCAAAGGGATGAGCACCGCCACGGGGAGCGACGGATGAGCTGCGCCGCCGAACACCTGCAACACGCCGTAGCCGATGAACGAACCGATCATGTAGACCTCGCCGTGGGCGAAGTTCAGCAGCTTGAGAACGCCGTAGACCAGCGAATAGCCCAGGGCGATCAGGGCATACAGACTGCCGAGCGTCAGACCGTTGACGGTCAGTTGGATGAACTGGCCCATCAACGGTCAGACGAATGCGCATCAGACCGGGATGATTGAATCGAGGCCGGATCAGCCAGCAACGAGCGTGTACTTCCCGCCCGCGATCTTCGACATGTAGAACTTGGCGCCCACGACATCGCCGTTGGCGTCAAGGGCCAGTGGGCCACCCAAGATGGTGCTGTCGAGCTTGGTTGACTTCACGGCCTTGACGATGTCGGCACGGGCACCGGCCTTGCCGTCCTTGCAGGTGGCCTTCACGCCAGCGGCGATCAGTTGAGCCGCAACATAGACGGGGGGACCAAAGGTGCCGAACTTGTCATCGACGGCCTTCTGGTAGGCAGCAACCACCGGAGCAGCCGCGGCGACACCGCGCACGTCGGGGGCGAACGAGGCGACGTAGGCACCTTCGAGCGAGAAGTCCTTGGGCGAGTACACGCCGTCGCTACCGACGACGGCCGCCTTCTTGTTCTGCTCCTTCATCTGCGTGCCGAGTTGCTGGGCGTTGGCCGCGATCTGCCACGGCAGGAACACCGCGCCAGTGTCATCGGTGACCTTTCCGACCAGGGTGGAGAAGTCGACGGACTTCTGCGGGGTTGACTCGCGCACCACGGTGACGTTCAGTGTTTTGAGCGCCGCCGTGGCTGAATCGGCCAGACCAGTGGAGTACGAGGTCTGGTCATCGATGATCAACACCTTCTTGGCGCCGATGGTCTTGGCCATGAAGTTGGCAATGGTGGGGCCTTGCGCGTCGTCGTTGGGTACGACGCGAGCAAAGGTCGGGATCTTGCCAGCGGTGAGGCTGGTGCGGGTGGCCGACGGCGACACGTACAGCAGATTTGCCGTGGTCATGGCCGGAGCGATGGCTTCTACTTCTTGCGAGCCCGCCGGTCCGAGAACGGCCACAATGCTGGTGTCGGAGACCAGTTTCTGCGAGGCAGTGGTGGCTTCGGCCGGGTCGAGCTTGGTGTCGGTCTCGACCAAGGAGAAGTTGGTGCCATTGGCCTTGTTGTAGTCGTCCATGCCGAGCTTGCCCCAGTTGAGCTGCTCTTGGCCGATGGAGGCGGCGTCACCGGTGAAAGGCCCCATGAAACCGATCTTGGCTGCGCATGGCCCGCCCGCGGGGGTCGCAGCTTTGGCTGCGGTCGTGGCCACGGGTGCCGCGGTCGTGGCCGCGGGTGCCGCGGTCGTGGCCGGAGCGGCTGCCTTGCTGCTGCCGCAGGCCGCGGCCGTCAGCGTCAACGCCGTGATGACCACGGTCATTGTTCCTTTATGCATCATTCCCCCTACGTAGACGAAGGATCGGAACGATACCAGCCCAGAAACATCCGATGAAGCTACCGCAGAAGGTGACGACGTTGGCGCAAGGCCGTGAGGCACGCGTCGATGTCATCGACGGAGTTGTAGAGGTGCATCGACACCCGTAGGTTGCCATCTCGGCAGGAGGCACCGATTCCGACGGCATCCAACTCCGCGACCAACCGCTGCTCATCGGTGGATGCCACTGCTACCATCGCACCGCGCTGCTCTCGTGCGCGCGGCGACGAGATAGTGGCCCCCATCTCGTCTAATCCGGCACGCAGGCGATCCACTAGGTCCTGTACCTGCGACTCGACGGCGGCCACGCCGACGCTGCGCACCAGATCGATCCCGGCCAGTCCGGCGAACAGATTCGGCACCGGCGGGGTGCCGGATTCGAAGCGGCGAGCGGTCGGTGAGGGCGCGTATCGACGGTGATCCATGGCGAAAATGTCCGAGTCGGCAAACCAGCCGGTGGCGGTCGGCGCGTGATCGGTTATGAGGCCGGGTCGCACGTACAAGAACCCGAGACCGGCTGAGCCGAGCAGGTACTTCAATGCCCCGCAGGCCAGCACATCGACGTCGAGATCGATCACGTCGATGGGCAACGATCCGACCGCCTGGTAGGAGTCGACGGCGATGAGCGCACCATTGGCATGGGCGATCTTGGCGACCGCCTTCGGGTCGAGGCGGCTGCCATTGCGGTAGCAGACGTGGGTCATCAGCACGAGCGCAGTGCGTTCATCTACGGCCGCGGCGATGTCTTCCAGCATCACCGTGCCGTTGCGCGCCGGTACGATCACGATCTCAGCGCCCCGCACTGCTTGGGCGTGGGCGATCTGACCGGCCGTCGGAAATTCGAAGTCCGTGATGACGATGCGGTTGCGGGGCCCGGTGAATTTCAGGCTCGAGAAAAGGGCCGACAGGCCGGCCGATACCGATGTCGTGACGGCCACGGCGTCGGTCGGCGCGTGGACCAGATCGGCCCAGGCGGCACGGACCAATTCGTTGCGCTCGACCCAAGCCCCCCATTGGGCGCCTTCGGTTTCCCAACCGCCCAAAAACTCCAGGTAGGCGTCGCGAACCTGCACCGACAGTGCCCCCTGCGAGCACGAATTCAGATAGATACGACGTTCGAAGATGGGAAACGACGACCGAAACTGCTGGGCAACAGTGGGCACGACGGGCTCCTTCTGGCAATGACGGCGGGCACCGGCAGCACCCGGATCGGCAGGCTACCGGGCTGATAGCTTCGCCACATGAACGCAGCCACCAGCGTTTCGGCGGTGGGCACCGCCGAAGTCATGATCGAATGCCACGACATCGCGGCGGCACTGGCCTTCTATGTCGAACGGCTGGAATTTCGGGTCGACGCCATCTTCCCGGCCGAGTCTCCCTCGGTCGCGGTGCTGCGCGGCCATGGCATCCGACTTCGACTCGATCCGTCGGCGCGCTCCGCCGGGCTGGCGATTCGCCTGTCTGCGCAGGATCCCTCGGTGTTCGGCGGGGCAGGTCAACTCACCGCTCCCGATGGCACGGTTGTGCACATCATCGATGCCAACCCACCGCTGGTGTTGCCTACCGTGGCCCAGTCATTCGTCTTGGAGCGAGCCAGCGATGAGGCGGCTTGGACAGTCGGTCGGGCCGGGATGCGCTACCGAGACCTCATCCCCGGGCGCCAGGGTGGGCGGTTCGTGGCCTCACATATCCACGTGCCCACGGCCGGCCCCGTGCCCGACTACGTGCATTTCCACAAGGTGCGGTTCCAGATGATCTACTGCTACCGGGGCTGGACCCGCCTGGTCTATGAGGATCAGGGCGAACCGTTCATCATGGCGGCCGGCGATTGTGTGCTGCAGCCGCCGCAGATCCGCCACCGAGTGCTGGAGAGTTCCGCCGACCTGCACGTCATCGAGATCGGCTGCCCGGCGCTGCACGAAACCATGGCCGACCCCGACCTGTCGTTGCCGAACGGTCGTGGCGATCCGGACCGTCTCTTTGGTGGACAGCGCTTCGCCTTCCATTCCGCCGCCGCGGGGGAATGGGTGCCGTCGGTTGATGGCTTCGATCGGCGCCGATTTGGGTTTACTGAAGCAACGTTTGGTCTCGCCGAGGCCGCGGTCTTGCGGCCGTCACCGGGTGTCGCCGTGTGGCCGGAGTCGATGCATGAAGGAGAATTTTTGTTCTTCGTCGTGGTGGCGGGGTCGGTGACACTGGGGCGTGACGATGGCGACGTGGTGCTCGAAGACGGCGATAGCGTCGTGCTGCCCGCCCATCAGCGCTACGGCTGGGCGCACCCGTCGCCCGATCTGCAGTTGCTCGAAGTCGCCCTCCCCGCTGACGTCCGCTAAGCGTCTGACCGGGTTCGACTGCGTGCGACCGCGTGCGACTGCGTGCGACCGGGTCCGACCGGGTTCGACTGCGTGCGACCGCGTCCGACCGGGTTCGACCGGGTTCGACCGGGTTCGACCGCGCCCGCTGGTGAGTCATCCCGCCGACACGCTGTCGGCTGGGGCGGGTACCATCCAGCCATGATCACGTCGTTTGTTTTCGTGAAGAGTGAACCTCGGGCCACGGTGATGCTCAGCCAGGCAATCGCTGATCTGCAGGGTGTCCGCGAGGTGTATTCCACCATGGGGGACTCCGACCTCATCGCCATCTTGTGGGTGCCGAGCCATGAGGACATCGCCACCATCGTGACGGAGAAGATCGCCGCGCTTTCAGGTGTCTTGTCGACTAAGACGTCGATTGCGTATCGGGCCTATAGCTCGCAGGATAAAGACCTGGTCTGACCGCTCAGCACACCAGGGCTTGGCCGTCAGCCCGCGATTCGCTGGCGGCCACCAGGGTGTCGCCGATCTTCCAGATGATCTGTCCACGCCCGAATGCCGACAACTCCGGCTCGACACGCACCTCGTGCCCGCGGGCTCGTAGGGCGTCGACTACTTCGGTCGCGGTACGGGGCTCGACGATGATCGATCGGCCCTCATCCCACCGCCACCGTGGCGCATCGAGCGTGGCTTGGGGATGCAGTAACTGATCGATGGTACGCACCACTACTTGCACGTGACCCTGGGGTTGCATGAATCCGCCCATCACCCCGAAGGGGCCAACCGGCTGGCCGTCACGAGTGAGGAAGCCGGGAATGATGGTGTGATACGGGCGTTTGCCGGGTGCCAGTTCGTTCGGATGCCCCGCATCGAGCGAGAAGTTCGCCCCCCGGTTCTGCAAAACGATGCCGGTGCCGGGCACGGTGATCGCTGAGCCGAATCCCTTATAGTCACTTTGGATGAAGCTCACCATGTTGCCTTCGCCGTCGGCTGCACACAGGTACACGGTGCCGCTGCGAGGAGGATTGCCGGGTGGTGGGGTGCCAGCGGTGTCGGTGATAAGGGCACGGCGAGCCGCGGCGTAGCCCTTGTCGAGCATGCCTCGGGTGGGTACCTCCACCATCGTCGGGTCGGCGACGTAGGCCGCGGCATCGGCAAAGGCCAACTTGATGGCCTCGATCTGCAGATGCCACGACTCGACGCCCTCAGGCGGTAGGGCGGCGAGATCGAATCCCTCCAGGACGTTGAGTGCCATCAGCGCCGTGATGCCTTGCCCATTGGGAGGTATTTCCCACACGTCGAAGCCCCGATAGCTGGTGCCGATCGGGTCCACCCAGTCGCAGTGGTGAGCGGCGAAGTCTTCGGCTCGCAACCAGCCACCGGTAGCCTGGGAGAACGCGTCGATGACTTGGGCGATCTCGCCCTGGTAGAACGACTCACCGTGTGATTTGGCAATCGCCCGTAGCGTTTCGGCCTGATCGGGCAGCCGCACGATCTCGCCGGGGCGGGGTCCTCCTTCGGGGGCGAAGGTGGTGAACCACGGCTCGAATTCGGGTCCGATGAGAGTGCGGCGGAAGTCGCGAGAGGCCGCCCGCCAGAAGCGAGAGACGATCGGACTCACCGGATACCCCGTATCGGCAAGGCTGATCGCCGGTGCGAAAAGTTTGGCGAACGGCAGGCGACCGAACCGGTCATGCACGGCCACCCAGGCCGACACCGCCCCCGGCACCGTCACCGCCGGCCAGCCGCGGTCGGGCATCTCGGCGTGCCCTGCGGCGCGCATGGCCTGTGCGGTCAGTCGCCTTGGCGCGCGGCCCGACGCATTCAGCCCGTGCAATGCGCCCTCGGCCCAGATCAGCGCGAACGCATCGGAGCCGATGCCGTTCGACGTCGGTTCCACCACCGTCAACGCTATGGCCGTAGCCAGCGCGGCGTCGATGGCGTTGCCACCCTGCTGCAACATGGACATGCCCGCCTGAGCCGCCAAAGGCTGAGACGCACACACCGCCCCGTTGCGCCCCATCATCGACATACGGCTCAGCGGCGTCGGTTGGGAGATGTAGTCAGAGAGCCTCACCCACGGGGACTGTAGCCCGGCACGTTCACATGGCGTCGGTCGTTCGATTTCCTCGATGACTGCCCTCACCTGATCGGCAGCACAGAAACCGTGACACACCCCTGCCGTAGAGTCCGAGGCATGTTGACCACCGCGGATGAGGCTGACCGTCACCTGAGCGCAGTGTTGGCCGCTTTGGCTGGGTCCGGGGCTGTTGCGCGGGCCGATCAGTCCGAGGCGGTACGGGCACTGGTGGTCGATAGGGCACGGGTACTGGTCGTGCAGGCCACCGGCTGGGGGAAATCGGCCGTGTACTGGGCTGCCACCTCGGCCCTGCGGGCGTCAGGGTTGGGTCTCACGCTGGTCGTCTCACCCTTACTGGCGCTGATGCGTGATCAGATCAGTGCGGCTCAGCGGGCAGGGTTGCGGGCCGCAACGGTCAATTCGACCAACATCGACGAGTGGGATGAGGTCTTGGCGTCGGTCGATAGCGGTGCGCTCGATGTGCTGCTGGTGTCACCCGAGCGGTTGGCCAATCCTCGCTTTGCCGCTCGCCTTCCCAAGTTGCTCGCCGGTACTGGCATGGTCGTCATCGATGAGGCCCATTGCATCTCTGATTGGGGCTTCGATTTCCGCCCCGATTATCAGCGTCTGGCTCGACATCTGCTCACGCTGGCTCCCGGTACGCCCGTGTTGGCCACGACAGCGACCGCGAATACGCGAGTCGTCGAAGACGTCGCCGGTCAACTCGGCGATGGCACCGTCACCTTTCGCGGCAGTCTGGCCCGCACCTCACTACAGCTTTCGGTGGTCGGCGGTCTCGGTTCGCTACAACGCTGGGCGTGGGTAGCCGACGCGCTCGGTCAGACCGATGGTTCGGGCATCGTGTATGCCCTAACGGTGGCCGAAACCGAGCGACTGGCGGCATTCCTGGCTTCGATGGGGCACCGGGTGATGGCCTACTCGGGGCGCCTGGAACCCTCAGCGCGCATCCAAGTAGAAGATCAGTTGCGGGCAAATGAGTTGAAAGCGGTGGTGGCAACATCTGCCTTGGGGATGGGCTACGACAAGCCTGACCTGGCCTTTTGCATCCACGTCGGCTCACCGGCGTCGCCTGTTGCCTATTACCAGCAGATCGGTCGAGCGGGCCGTGCCCTCTACAACGCGCTCGGGGTGCTGTTGCCATCGGAGAGCGACGAAGCCATTTGGGAGTACTTCGCCACCGCGTCCATCCCCGACCCGGCCCATGTCGAGCGTGTGCTCGGTGTGCTGACCAACGGCCCCGCCTCGCTCGCCGGCTTGGAGCACGCCACCGGTGTGCGTCGTACCCGGCTGGATGCCTTGCTCCGTCTGCTGGCCGCCGATGAGGTTGTCGAAAAGCAGGGCACCGAATGGGCTGCGACCGGGCGACCCTACCGACACGACACTGCGAAATGGTCGGCGCTTCGCACGATGCGGAATACCGAAGCCAACGTGATGCGCAGCTACGCCGCCGGGTCGGGTTGCCTCATGCAGTTCCTGCAGATTGCTCTCGATGACCCGGATCCGACGCCATGTGGACGTTGCTCGTTCTGCACCGGCCACCTGCCGGCACCCGGACGACAGCCTGCAGCCGAGACGGTACTGGCCGCGCAACGCTTCGCCCGGGGCTCGACGGTCGTGCTGGAACCCCGCAAGCTCTGGCCTTCGGGTATCTCTGGGCGAAAGGGTCGCATCATTGGTTGCGA
>JAYTVF010000424.1:0-3443 GCA_043744155.1 Acidimicrobiia bacterium
GTCGCGCTCATAGGGTCGGCGACGGCCCGTACCATGTCACCGACATTCCAGCCTGATTTCGCCAGCAACGCGAAGTACCGGTCGTAAGAGTTGGCGAGAGTGACGAAATCGGCGGCCAGTTCGGTGGGTGCGAGCGCCCTTGTCGAGGTGACCGACTGACGCAACGCCGCAGCGGCGTTCTTGGCAGAATTGGTCGAACCAGTGGCCGAGAGCAGATCATCAAACGTCGGGGGCCGGCCCATCTCGGCCGCAAGCAGACAGTAATTGGCAGGCCCGGCGGTTCTGGAAGAGGCAGCGACGGGCGACGCCGTTGTCGTCAACACTGGCGACGAGGTTGAGTCTGATCCGCATCCGGCGCCCAACGTCGCCGCAAAGATAAGCGACAGGATGACTTTGGACGGGGTCATAGGTACGTCAGCTCCTTCCGGTTCGGGATGCTCAAGCTATCCGCCTCCGAGGCCGGTTCCGCTCCCACCAAGAGGTGAACTGGCGAATTCGTGAGCTTCGCCATCTAGAATCCCCCGGTAAGCCGTCCCCGAGGAGGCCCTCTATGCCCGCAACAGTCGTCGTCGGAACCCAGTGGGGTGATGAAGGCAAAGGCAAGATCACCGATCAGCTCGCCTGCAACATGGCGATGGTCGTCCGCTATCAAGGTGGCCACAACGCCGGCCACACCCTGGTGGTCGATGGTGTGAAATTCGCCCTGCACCTCATCCCATCGGGGGTGTTGTACGACTCAGTCGTGCCGGTCATCGGCAACGGAGTGGTCGTCGACCCGGTCACCTTCTTGCGGGAAATCGATGGGCTGACGGGCAAGGGGGTCGATTGCTCGAAGGTGAAGCTTTCGAGTCGCGCTCACCTGATTATGCCGTGGCACCAGGCGCACGACGCCGCAGCCGAGAATGCCCTCGGTGAGGCCAAAATCGGCACGACCTTAAAAGGCATTGGCCCAGCCTATGCCGACAAGGCCCGCCGAGTCGGTCTGCGGGCCGGCGACATGCTCGACCGGGCTGCGTTCTCGGTGGCGCTCAAGGCCAGGGGCGAAGCCGAGAGCGCCCACCTTATTGCTCTCGGGTCCGATCCCCTCGATGTCGATGCCATCGTGGCGTTGTACTCGGGTGAAATTGCCGATCGCGTGACGCCCTACATCGCCGACACGGTGAGCCTTATCCACGATGCACTCGACGCCGACGAAGAGATCCTGTTTGAGGGGGCGCAGGCCACGTTCCTCGACCTCGACCAGGGTACGTATCCCTACGTCACCTCATCCAACCCGGTGGCTGGCGGTGCGTGCGCTGGCGCAGGCATCGGGCCGCGCGACATCTCGAGCGTCATCGGTATCGCCAAGGCCTACTGCACCCGGGTCGGCGCCGGCCCATTCCCGACAGAAGACCTCGGCCCAGACGGTGACAAACTGGTCGACATCGGTCAAGAGTACGGCACGACCACCGGACGTCGACGCCGCCCGGGTTGGTTTGACGCCGTTATGTTGCGCCATGCCAGCCGTCTCAACAGCCTCACCGAGCTAGCCATCACCAAACTCGACGTCCTCGACACTTTTGCCGAGGTAAAGCTGTGCATCGGCTACGAGCGCGACGGCAAACGCGTCGCGCATTATCCGGATCGTCTAGAAGACCTCGCCGCCGCGAAACCCGTCTATGACGTGTTCCCCGGATGGCGCGAAGATCTGTCGGCGTGCCGCACCCCCGACGATCTGCCCGATCGGGCCCGCAGTTATCTCGCCGCCCTCGAGCGCGCCGTCGGCGTACCGATCCGCTATGTCGGCGTTGGTCCCGGCCGCGAGCAAATCGTGACCTTTCCGTGATCGAACGATACGCGCCGCCCGAAATGGTGGCGATCTTTGCCGACACCGCCCGTTTTGCCCGATACCTTGAAATAGAACTGCTCGTCGTTGAGGCGTGGGAGGAGTTGGGCGTGGCTCCGGCGGGGTCGGCCGAGGCCTGTCGGGCTCGATCGCCCAAGATCGACGACGATTTTGTTGCGGCTGTGTCCGAACGAGAACTCATTACGAACCATGACGTCGCCGCGTTCGTCGATGTCGTCCAGAACGCCATTGGAGGAGCGGAGGCGGCTTGGATTCACTACGGCCTCACCTCGACCGATGTCGTCGACACCGCCTGGTGCTCCTTGATGACCCAAGCCGCCGACCTTCTCGAAGTTGCGGCCACGGCACTCATCGGTGTGCTCACCGGTATGGCCGAGACGCATCGCCATTCGGTCATGATCGGCCGCACCCATGGTATCCATGCCGAGCCGACCACCTTCGGGGCGACGTGCGCGCTCTGGGCCATGCAGGCCGACCGTGACCGCGAACGGCTACGTGCCGCTCGCGCCGGCATTGCGGTCGGCAAGTTGTCGGGCGCAGTGGGCACCTACTCGAACATCGATCCGAGAATCGAAGCGTTCGTCTGCAGTCGCCTTGGGCTCACCCCCGTGCCAGCCACCCAGGTCGTGGCCCGCGACCGACACGCGGCTTACCTCTATGCATGTGCAACTATCGGGGCGACGGTTGAATTGGTTGCCGTCAATCTTCGACACATGCAGCGCACCGAGGTGCGAGAGGTGCAAGAGGGCTTTCGTCCTGGTCAGAAGGGTTCTTCGGCCATGCCGCACAAACGCAATCCGATTAGCGCGGAGACGCTGAGTGGCCTGTCCCGAGTTTTACGGGGAAACATGTTGGCCGGATTCGAAAACATCGCTCTTTGGCACGAACGCGATATCAGCCACAGTTCGGTGGAGCGCGTGGTGGTGCCGGACTCCTCGATGTTGGCCTTCTACGTACTCAAACGATTGAAGAGCCTGCTGGCGGGCATGCAGATAGATACCGCCAGAATGCGGGAGAACATCGCGTCGAGTTACAACGTCGTGTTCAGCCAGCCGGTACTGCTGGCGCTGATAAATAGCGGCTACTCACGAGACGAGGCGTATCGCATCGTGCAGGAAAACGCGACCAGAGCATGGGCGGAGCACATCGACTTCCGGGGGATTATGGAAAGCGATGTGCGGGCCCGAGCGCTGTCTCCCGAGTCGCTTGATGAGGCGTTTGACCTCGATCGTGCCGTACGCGGTGCCGCTCGCACGGTAGATGCTGTTTCGTCACTCGTTTGACCTACATTGCTGCGCTGTCGCTCCAACGACCACCCCTGCCCGTGGAGCGACAGCAAAGCAGATTCAGCGAGTGATGCTGGCCTTGGCCAAGACGGCGGCGTCGACGCCAACGGCACGCCAGGCGGCATGTGAAATGCCTTTGCGATCGCTGTAAGCCTTTGCCGCGATGATGAATTCGTTCTCGAGCGTACCGATATCAACGGTGTCACCCATCGTCGACAGTTCTTCGTTCAGATCGAGTCGCTCTTGGATGAGATGCACCCGGCCCAACGCGTCTGCAGTTGGCATTTCGTCTTCGAGGGAGGCAAGGCGCT
>JAYTVF010000425.1:0-3426 GCA_043744155.1 Acidimicrobiia bacterium
TGCCGGTCCCGATGCCCTGCTCGATCCAGAGGGCCCGGTGTTTGCCTAGTGGGCGCTCGCACCGGTGAAGAGTTTCTGAAGGGCTTGGCCAGTCGACGTAACGACCTGTGGGTTGGCGGCGAGCGGGTCGACAACGTCGTGGAACATCCAGCATTCGCCGGAGCAGCCCAGCAGATGGCGGCGGTTTTCGACCGGCAGCACGAGTTTGCCGCCGAGTGTCTGATGCCCGACCCCGAAACGGGTGAGGCCATCAACGTCAGCCACATGATTCCGCGTTCGGTCCAGGATCTGAAGCGCCGCCACGTCGGTCTGGCCTGCATCTCCGAAGCCACCATGGGGTTGATGGGGCGCACCCCCGACTATATGAACGTGACCTACGCCGGGTTCGCGGGCGACCCCGCGGCATGGGGTGGCGTCGAGGGTTCGAACGCAGCCGGGGCGCAACGTCTCATCGACTTCCAGAAGCGGCTGAGACGTGATGACATCTCGCTCACCCACACCATCGTGCATCCAACGATCGACCGTCAGCATGATCGAGCTTTTACCGAGAACCGCCATGTGCCCTTGCACAAAGTCGGCGAGACCGCCGAGGGAATCGTGGTTCGAGGTGCCCGCATTTTGGCCACGTTGGCTCCGTTCGCCGATGAGTTGGCGGTGTATCCCGGGCACCCGCTGCCACCCGGAGCCACCGCCGACTACGCCGTGAGTTTCTCGGTGCCGATGGATACCCCGGGCCTCACGCTGCTCTGCCGCGACAGCGCGTCGATGCCCGACGCCAACACCTTCGATCGGCCGTTCTCCGTCGGTTACGATGAGCAGGATGCGTTTGTGATCTTCGACGATGTTGTCGTGCCCCACGAGGTCGTGTTCATCGACAGCGACCTTGAGGTCTACAACACCGCCATGCAGGCCAGTTGGTGGCCGAACATCATGCATCAGACCACCATTCGGGCGTTGACCAAGATGGAATTCCTCTACGGCTTGGGCTGCCGCATGGCCGAGGCAGTCAACGATGTCAGTGAAGGCACCACCGAGATGCTTGGTGAGATCGCCGGGTATGTCGAGGTCACTCGCAACGCCATTGTGTGCGCCGAGGATCATGCGGTCGACAATGGTTGCGGCATGATGATGCCCGATGCTCGTGCCCTCCACCCGATGCGTGCCCTACTTTCCACCTGGTTCCCTCGGGCCAATGAGATTCTGGCCCTTGTCGGCAGTCATAACCTGTTGGCCGCGCCCACCCGAGGCATGCTGGATGACCAGCGACTGAGACCGCTGATCGATGAGTTCTTGTGCGGGGCACAGGGCATGACGGCCGAGGATCGCGCCCGTATCTACCGGTTGGCGTGGGACTTCATCGGGTCGGGTCTTGGCGCCCGAAACAACCTGTATGAGCGGAACTACCTCGGCTCGGCCAAGACCAATCGGGTCGCCGGGCAGATGCTATATATGGATCGCACCCGTGCCTACGCGCTGGTGGACGAGATGCTGTCTCGCTCTCGATAGCATCCCTTTAGGCGCGCGGCCTCTATCCGTTACAACCTCACGCCCTCCGCTCGATTTGAGTTAAGAACGCCACACATCTTCGCTAAGTGATTCATAAGTCACAGTATGTGGCCGATAGGCCTTTCGACATCCCTGCACATCAAGGGAACTTCGAAGGAGGCCACATGCCGAGAACGAAACGGATCATCGGTGTCGCACTGGCGGCAACAACGGTGCTTGCAGGATTGCAGTCGGGCGGATCGGGTAGCGCGTCCGCGGCCGTGCCTGGCGCGGGCGTGATCCACAACCACCGTGTGCGACCAACGACAACGACCCTCGCCCCCGCGCTGGTGACAACAGCAGTGGCCAGCACGACGACCACAATTCGAGCGACGACGACGGTGGCGCCCGCGACAACTGTTCGTGCGACCACCACGACCCTTGCCCCGACGACGACCACCGGTGCCACCACGACTGTGGCCCGTACGACGACTGCGCCGACAACTCCGGCGTCGAGCACGACGCTGCCCGTGACCACCACGGTGACACCAACAACCGTGGTGGCCACGACCGTGACACCGACCACGGTGGTGCCCACCACCACCACGGTCGTGCCCACCACCACCACGGTCGTGAAGGCGGGCCCATTGCTGATCGAGCACGGCTGGGACACCAGCAGCGCCGCGTCGACGGCGGCGAATGCGGCACGGATCGATGCGCTGCCCTTTGACGGTATCTCCATCAATCCGACCAACAACCCCTGCAGCGCCCGGCCGGTCACATTGGCGGCGGCGCAGGCCGACTTGGGGGCGATGCCCAGGCTCACCAAGGTCACCCACAACTTCCTGCTGTGTCGATTGCTCGACAACGCGGTCGCTGGCAGCACCGTTGGTCCCTATGACGTCAACAACGATGCCACGTGGGCGACAATGGCCTCGAATCTGGCCATCTACGCCCAAGTGGCTAAGGCCTCAGGAATGTTCGACGGCATCATTTTCGATACCGAGTACTACGGCGTCGGACCGAATCCGTGGGATGCCGACACCATCGCTATCCCGTGGACGTACAGCTTCTCTCGTCCCTGGACGCTGCCAGCGGCATTGCGGGCCAAGGCTCAATCACGGGGCAAGCAAACCCTCGACGCGGTGCGAGCGGTGTGGCCGAACGTGGTGGCCTTCCATCTCAGGGGCGCAGAATTGTCGGATCCGGCGACATATGTGGCCGGCAATGTCGGCGGCAACGACGTGGCTTGGGCCAACGAAATGGCCGGACCATTCTTCGTTGGAGCCATCGAGTCGGCCACCGGCACTGCTGCGACCGTCGTTGATGGGGGCGAGAGCTACCGGCAGCGAACGGCCATCGACTTCCAAAACAACTACTCATGGCTCAAGACCCGCCTGGCCAACTCGAATGGCCCGATCGTGCCCTCCGGAGCTGTCACCTCGGCGAGCTACAACGCTACGGTCTCGGTGGCCAGCCAGGTGTACGACCGAGACATCACCCGGTCTGGCTATCCGTTCTTCACCGCAGCACAGGTACAGACATTGCTCACCTACGCCAAGCGGTCGACGGACAAATACCAGTGGTTCTACACCGAGGCCTACGACTGGCGCGGCACTGGCTGGCCGGCGACGTCGCCGCCTGCTGCCTACATCGATTCCGTTCGTCTGGCCCGCTAGCGGCCGGGACTCTGCGTGGTGCCGGGCGCCCGTCGTCCGGCGCTGCGCTGTCTCTGGCTTCTGCGGATTGGGCCCGTGATGCTTGCCCGCCTGTTCGCAGCGTCGCTCGAGCGACGCTGAAGCGGTGGCGATCTACGGCGTGCCGGTCGCCAGAGCATCGACGAAAGTGGCCAGAACTCCGGCCGGATCAGTTGTGAGTGGTACCCACACGATGGCGTCAGCACCGGCGGCGATCCATCGATTGGTCTGCTCGAGCCACGAG